>CAYWXN010000146.1:0-5407 GCA_964462075.1 uncultured Ruminiclostridium sp.
TGTCTATAATCTATCTCACCTTTGCTATTATGTATTTCATTGGGGATAAAATATGCCTCGACACCATAGAGTATTTTTATATCCTTATTTTGCTTCTTCTTAAGATTATTGACTGTATCCTGCGCCTCCGGATATGCTTGAACTACACCGTGATCGGTAATAGCCACAGCTTTATGGCCCCATTTGGCAGCTCTTTTGATTAATTCCTTTGCAGGGCTTATTGCGTCAAGCTGACTCATCTGTGTATGTAAATGAAGTTCTACTCTTTTAACAACTGCATTATCCATCCTGATTGCGGTTTCAACCTCTACCAGGAGGATATCTCGAGCCAATATGACAAGCTCCTTGGCGTACATATCATATTGTGCCTCGCCGCTTAAACGTACATATTGACCCTTAATGAGCTTCTCCGAAATAAGCTTTAACTCTTCCCCGTCAGTGAAAAGCTTACATGTCAGGGAGGATGTTAAATCTGTAATGTCAAACGAATAAAGGATTCTTCCGGTTTTTAAAGGTCTTTGTTCGGCCTTAAAAATCTGTCCTTGAATAGTAATCATACCCGAGTTAGTGTCCACTTGATTCATCTTAATAACCGGGCCCTTTATGCCCCTCCCATAAATGAGATTAGGGTCATTGCCTGCTGTTTTGGGCTTTCTGGGTCCGTATTTGACAGGTGCTTTTGGGCTTGAGGGGAGAGGTATATTCTGTGCTTTTTCCTGAGCACGTTTAGAAGCATCCTCGGAGATGGATGTCATCATCTCAGAAATCATACGCGCTTCTTTTTCTTGCTTTTTTTCAATATAATCAACGGTTTTTTCGGCTATTTCTAAATCGACAAACTTTACTGTAACCACCTTCTTGAAAAATTCAAGCATGGCTTTCTCTATACAATTGCCCACTCCTGCGGCTGCGAGAATAGATGAGGATTGATTTTTCAGATTAATATTCAGATATCGGCCTGATAAGCTAATTTCAGCATGTTCGAGAAAATGAGAAAAATGCTTTTTAACAGATTTAATTCTTGCCAGAATAAGATCCTTCTGCCAATCCTCAAACTCATCATTAATAGCTGTTTTAAACCCGGGACGAACTTTGACTTTTATCTTTAAACTGTCAGAAATAGCTCTTTCCAGACCTTTAATCTGATCAGGCTTAGCACAATCATAGCATTCTAAATTTATATCCATTTTTTTTTCGGATTTATGGTAACAAAGGTTTGTGATGCAAGCCCGAGCAAACACTTCTTCGAGCTTTTCATTTTGTATGACTCCTTTAAACGCCTCTAAAAGCAGGGCTTTGTTGAGAACGTCTTTATCCATGATGTACTTCCTTTCATGTTTTTTTAATAGTTTTATCTTTCATGTATTTAGTTATATTCTAACATAGCAGGCAATCATAAAACAGGAAAAAGTAAGAAAAAAACAACCGGGCTGTCTCAAAATAACTGTCGTCCTGAGCAAAGCGAAGGATCTTTATCACATTCTGTGAATAACAGTTTGATTGAAAAAGATTCTTCGGCCATCATATGGCCTCAGAATGACATTATGCATTTTGATACAGCCCGTACATTTATCTTTATTTTACCTGCCCTGCTTCAGTAAAGGGAAAAATTCTGATCCAGCTTTTTCCCACAATCCTGTCTTCCTTTACCGGCCCGAAAACTCTGCTGTCCCTGCTTTTTTCAGGAATTCTGTTATCTCCTAAAACATAAATACAATCTTCAGGCACAATCATATCGGCATACAGTGTATTGTCAATATAAGTTTCTTCACTATTTATATAGGTTTCAGAAAGCTTTGTACCATCTACAAATACCTTCCCGTCCCGTATTTCAATGTGCTGATTTTCTTTAGCGATTACACGCTTAACAGCATATTTCTGCTTCCCCGCTAGAAGTTCGGGTACTCTTAGCACCACAATATCACCCTGCTCAATCGTACCAAAACGAGGCGTGATCATCTCTATAATTATAACATTCTGATTTTTAAGGGTCGGCGACATGGAATTACCGTTCACTACAGTAAGCCGCCCCAGAAATGTAATAACTGCTAAACCCAATCCAATCGCGAATGCAATATGCAGCACCCAGCTTAATATTTCTTTCAATACTTTCTTATTCACTTTTTCCCACCGTCTTAATAAAGAGCTCCTCAAGTTGCTTATCATCAACTATATCGGGTGCATTGGTCATCAAATCCGACGCAGTCTGGACCTTTGGAAAAGCAATAACATCCTTAATATTATCAGTCTTCGCAAGAAGCATAACTAATCTATCAAGCCCAAAAGCCAAACCGCCGTGGGGTGGTGTTCCATATTTAAATGCTTCCAATAGAAAGCCGAATCGTTCTTTTGCCTGTTCGTCTGTAAATCCTATTAAGTTAAACATCTTTTTCTGAAGATCTTGGTTGTGAATACGGATACTGCCTCCGCCTACCTCATAGCCGTTCATAACAATATCGTACGCCTTCGCTCTGGCCCGTTGCGGGTCGGAGTCAAGATACTCGATATCCTCGTCCATAGGTGAAGTAAAGGGGTGGTGTTTAGCGACCCAACGCTCTTCTTCCTCATCCCGTTCAAAAAGTGGAAACTCTGTTACCCATAGGACATCATAACGGTTTTTATCTATAAGGTTGAGTTTCTCTCCCAAGGTAAGGCGCAGATGACCTAAAGAGTCACAAACAATCTCATCCTTGTCGGCCACGAATAAGAGCAAATCTCCTGTTTCGGCTTTAGTCCGCTCTAATATCCTTGCCGTTTCTTCCTCTGATAAAAACTTTGAAATGGGCGACCTCAAGCCGCTATCTTCTACGACGATCCATGCTAAACCCTTCGCCTTATAGGTTTTTACTACCTCTCCCAAAGCATCTATTTCTTTTCTTGAAAATCCTGACCCTCCTTTGGCATTAAGGGCACGAACGCTTCCGCCGTTAGCTATTGCGTCACTGAAAACCTTGAATCCCGATGTCTTGGCTATATCCGATACGTCAATAAGCTCCATATCAAAACGGGTATCCGGTTTATCAGATCCATACCGAGTCATAGCCTCATAGAAGGTGAGCCTTTTAAAGGGCACGGGAATGTCAATATTTAAAAGCTCTTTAAAGAGTCTTTGTATAAATCCTTCATTTACCTTAATAACGTCTTCTACGTCTACAAAGCTCATTTCAAGGTCAATCTGAGTAAACTCAGGTTGACGGTCAGCTCTCAGGTCCTCATCTCTGAAGCATTTTGTTATTTGCATATAACGATCAAACCCGGCAACCATCAAGAGCTGCTTGAATAATTGGGGCGACTGAGGAAGTGCGTAGAATTTGCCGGGTTGAACACGGCTGGGAACCAGATAGTCTCGGGCGCCCTCAGGAGTACTTCTTCCAAGTACGGGTGTCTCAATCTCATAAAAACCATTTTCATCATAATAGTCCCGGGCAATTTTTGCGACTCTATGGCGCAGCATCAGCTTTTTTTGGAGATCCGGTCTTCTTAAGTCCAGATATCTGTATTTCAGCCTTAATACTTCGTTAGCGTCTGAATCCTCCGCGATATGAAACGGAGGGGTCTCGCTCTTGCTCAGGATTCGTAGTTCTGTGGCAATAACCTCCAGCTCACCTGTAGGCATGTTTTTATTAATAGCTTCGGGACTTCTGAGCGCAAGAGTTCCTCTTATAGCCAGAACAAATTCGCTTCTCACCTGAAGAGCTTTTTCATGCAGTTCGGGATTTGTTTCATTGTTGAAAACCACTTGCATAATACCGCTTCTATCTCTTAATGTGATAAAAACCAGAGCTCCCAAATCTCGTCTTCTTTGAGCCCAACCCATTAATACAACTTCCTTGCCCGCATCGGCAACAGTAAGCTCAGCGCATCTATGGGTTCTTTTCATTCCCTGTATATTTTCCATAAACATCCTCCGAATTCATATCAACCTTTGTTTTTAACCAGTCTGTCAATAAGGGTATCAAGGCTGATATCCTTAACCTCTCCGCTTTTCATATCCTTAAGCTGGGCTTTGTTACTTTCAATTTCATTGTCACCCAGAATAAGTGAATAACGGACACCAAGCTTATCGGCATATTTCATCTGGGCTTTTACGCTTCTGCCCATAATATCCTTAATACAGTAAATATTATTGTTTCGTAGTTGCCAGGCTAATTTCTCACTTACCGACCCGGCTTTTTCACCAATTGCCCCGATATAAATATCAGGGACATCTGACATTGGAAACTCAACCCCCTGACTATTCATTTCAAGAAGAAGCCGCTCCACTCCGAGAGCAAATCCGATTCCCGGTGCCGGGGCTCCGCCGCAGGCTTCGACCAAACCGTCATAGCGGCCTCCGCCACAAACTGTACCCTGAGTTCCAATATTCTCGGACACGAACTCAAATACAGTTCTCGTATAATAGTCCAAGCCGCGTACAATATTTTTATCTATATCATAATGTATATCTATGGCCTCAAGCTTTTGGGTCACTAGATTAAAGTGTTCCCGGCATTCATCGCAAATATGGTCTAAGAGACTCGGTGCATCAACAAGATGCTTCTTGCAGGACTCCTCCTTGCAATCTATAATACGCATAGGATTTCTGTCGTAACGTGTCTTACAGGTATCACACATATCCCCGATTTTATCGGCAAGATAGCTCTTTAATAATTCATTATACGCACTTCTGCATTTAGGGCAGCCTATGCTGTTTATATTAAGCTTTAAATTCTTTATCCCAAGCTTCTCAAAGAATAATGAAAGAATCGATATTACTTCAACATCAGCTGCCGGATCAGCGGCTCCTAAAAGCTCGACACCAAACTGATGGAACTCACGGTAACGGCCTTTCTGAACATTTTCATATCTATAAGCTGTAATCTGATAAAAAAGCTTGACAGGCTGTGGTAACGAAGACATCCCATGCTCTATAAAACTTCTGACTACTCCGGCCGTTCCTTCCGGCCTTAGAGTAATGCTTCTGCCACCTTTGTCTTCAAAAGTATACATCTCTTTTTGAACCACATCTGTGGTATCGCCGACTCCACGCTGAAAAAGTTCGGTATGCTCGAATACAGGAATACGAATCTCCTTGTACCCGAATTTTCTACAAACACGAGCGAACTCTTCTTCAACAAAATTCCATTGATTGATATCTTCCGGCAAGATGTCCCTAGTCCCTTTAGGCGCCTGAATAGGCATACGGCTTCACTCCTATCGATTCTCCACTATATAAGGGAGAAACTCTGCCCTTTTTATCCATAGATGTAATTGTAACCATTAGGTTACATATTGTCAATAAAGGCCTATTGTGATGAGCAGTTGACTCTCCCCGATATGTTACGTCTTAAAAGCCTTTGTTCGCGACGATTTATAGCTTCCTGATTCTCTTTTATTTCCTCATCGGTTTCAAGAATCAATCCCGGGA
>CAYWXN010000147.1:0-5320 GCA_964462075.1 uncultured Ruminiclostridium sp.
GTTTTGACTTTTAGTGAGATAAAAGAGGTAATATCCGCAGTTAATAATAATCCCAAGCCATTAGCCCTATATCTTTTTACTAATAATAAGGAAGTTGAAAACAGAATTATTAAGAACATTTCTTTTGGCGGCGGATGCATTAATGACACTATAGTTCATCTGGCTACACCTTATATGCCTTTTGGGGGAGTGGGTGAAAGCGGAATGGGCAGCTATCATAGTAAATGGAGCTTTGATACCTTTACCCATAAGAAGAGCATAATGAAAAAATCCTTCTTTGTTGATATTAAGCTTAGATATCCACCCTATAAAAACAAGTTAGATGTGCTTAAGAAGATAATGAAAACACCGTTGTAAAAATTAATAGTTTTATATATATCAGGAAATACTACTCATGACACAAAAACCATGTGAAAGGGGTAGTTTTTTGGATTTTTTTAGAAGTTATAAACTGATTGATACAGAAGATGGTTATGACCTCATTTTGTTTATTGATACTAATATGGATGATGTTGAATTTGCCGATGAATTTGGTAAAATCGATGCGGATAATAAAAAGCGCCTTAACGACAATATAATTGACTATATTAAAGAAAAATTTCCTAATTTAAAGATTAATATGGTAAAAATAATGGCTGGAACAGTCTTGCTGTCTTCCTTTATTTTAACCGCCCCAATAAAAACACATGCAGCACAAAACCCTGCTTCAGGATTAACCTATACTCAGAGTGTATATAATTATAATATAAAGGTTTCGGTAAATGGTAATCTACAAAGCTTCAGTGCTCGTCCGTTTATATATGATAACACTACCTATGTGCCGCTATATGATTTAGGAAAATCTATAGGGGGCAGTGTATGGTGGAATGATACCTCTAATACTGTCGGTATTAATAAAAATAATAATATGATTGCATTTATTCGCGGTTCAAGCCTGGCAAGAGTTAATGGCATTCAGACAAAAATGCCTGCATCTATTGTTATCGACAATGTCACTTTTGCTCCCTTGAGATTCATAGCAGAGAATCTGGGGTACAAAGTAGAACTTAACGCTACTACTCAAACAGTCAATATAACTAACCAAAATGCCCCAAAAAACAACACTTATACTGTGGTATCGGGGGATTCACTTTGGCAGATTTCTAAAAAATTCGGTGTTTCTATAGCCGTGCTCAAAAGCGCCAACAATATTTCCGGTGACACTATTTATCCGGGGCAATCATTGGTTATTCCGGACCGGGCATCAAACACTGCACCGGCTCCTGCACCGGGACAAACTCAAGCACCTACGCCAACAAACAATACAAAATGGCCGGATGTTACCTATATTGTCCAATCAGGCGATACGGCGACATCTATATCCAGGAAATTCGGCGTATCCACACAAGAGGTTATGAAATATAACTATATGGATGCAGATGAATGGTTTAACGAAGGAGATAAAATAGCAATATCAGGCTATGCACCAAGAGTAACAACTGTAAGACAAGGCGAAAGTACTGCTCCTGCCAGACGCGGTACCGCTGTGGACTGGAATCTCGAAGGGCAATATTTAGTAAAAAGAGGTGATACATTTACTATTGTAGATGTAGATACCGGTAAACAATTCAAGGTCAGAATGATCGGGGGATATAACCATGCCGATATTGAACCTGTTACAACTACTGATACAAATATTATGAAATCTCTCTTTGATAATTGGAAATGGTCTCCCAGAGCTGTTGTCATTTATCACAACGGGATGAATATTGCCGCGTCTTTGTCGGGCATGCCGCATGGAATTGACACAATAGAAAACGGTGTTAACGGACATTTTGACTTATATATGAAAAATAGCAATTCTCACAGTACGTCAACATCTAAAATATATATACAGGAACATCAGAATATGGTTATGAAGGCCGCAGGCCAATAAATAATCCTACCTTTTGTTTATCAGGGTATCATGTGCAATATAATGCATTTGATACCCTGTTGTTTACTTAATTCTATTTTCACAACATTAATTACAAAGACATATCTTAGTGTAGAGAAGCCGTTTAGATCATATAGAATTGATTATTCATAGCATAAAATTAAAGAGGGTATTGCCATGGATGATAATGTTTATCCTTTAAATTATTTACCTTTAGGGAAAAAAGCAAGAGTTAGGAACTTAATCTCCGACGGAAGCACCAGAAGGAGAATGCTGGATTTGGGTATTATTTTTGACACCGAAGTGGAAGCCCTGCAAAAGAGCCCTTCAGGAGATCCTATAGCATATAGTATCAGGGGAGCTGTAATAGCGCTGCGCTCCGAGGAAGCCTCTCAGATATTAGTGGAGGAAATATAACTAAATAAAGGGAGGAATGTATCTAATGGGGACAAAAAAACAATCCAAGGTATCGGCTTATTCTGAAAATCAATTAATTATAGAAAAAAAGAATTTAGATGATAAAATAATTGCTCTTGCCGGAAACCCTAATGTAGGAAAGAGTACAGTGTTCAATAACTTGACAGGATTAAATCAGCACACGGGTAACTGGCCCGGAAAAACCGTTACTAATGCTCAAGGCAGATATTTACATAAGGGAAAAGGTTTTATTATTGTAGATCTTCCGGGTATATATTCTCTAATGGCGAATTCAGTTGAAGAAGAGGTAGCCAGAGATTTTATTTGCTTCGGTAATCCGGATGCGACCGTTATTGTGGCTGATGCTACCTGTCTTGAAAGAAATCTTAATCTGGTTTTACAGACTCTGGAAATAACTAACAATGGAATTTTATGTGTAAATCTTTTAGATGAAGCCAAAAGCAAAAAAATAAATATAGATTTAAAGGAATTATCAAAGCAACTTGGAATACCGGTCATAGGCGCTTGTGCCAGAGACGGTAATGGATTATCCGAGCTAATGGATGAAGCGTATAACCTCACAATGAAGAAATCAATAAAAGCTAATTATATTTTAAAATATGATAAACCAATCGAGGAAGCTATAGCAATATTGGAGCCATCTATTAGAGAATTAATTGGGGAATTCTGCAGCAGATGGATTGCATTAAAATTGTTGGACGGAGACAAAACTCTTATAAATTCAATTAATCAGTTTTTAAGAATTGATATTCTTGAAGAAACAGAAATAGTAACAAAGCTGCAATTGGCTCGTGAAATCTTGATAAACTCAGGAATCGATAACAATCTTTTCCGAGATAAGGTAGCTTCACGTATTGTCATTAAAGCAGAAGAAATAAGCAGAAGGGTTGTCTCATATGAAAATGAAAAGTATAATCTCAGGGATAGAAAGATAGATAAAGTTTTAACCTCCAAGACATTTGGTATACCGATTATGCTGGTTCTACTGGGCTTCGTTTTCTGGATTACCATAATCGGGGCAAATTATCCCTCACAGATTATTTCTGACCGACTATTCCGGTTGGAGGAAAGAATAAATGGATTTTTTACATCTATAAATTCTCCGTATTGGCTACAAGGAATATTAGTAGACGGAGTTTACAGAACACTATCATGGGTTATATCAGTTATGCTGCCACCGATGGCCATTTTTTTTCCGCTTTTCAGCCTTTTGGAGGATCTGGGTTATCTACCGAGAATAGCGTTTAATTTGGATAATTTTTTTAAAAAAGCCTGTGCCCATGGTAAACAGTCGCTGACTATGTGTATGGGATTCGGCTGCAATGCTGTCGGGGTTGTAGGCTGCAGAATTATAGATTCACCAAGAGAAAGACTGATAGCCATAATCACGAATGTTTTTGTTCCTTGTAACGGAAGATTTCCAAACCTTATTACTATCATAACTATTTTTTATGCGGGTTATTTTTCTGGCGCTTTCCGGTCATTTGCATCAGCATTTATTCTTACTATGCTTATTCTTTTGGGTATTGTTATGACATTGTTATTATCTAAAATTCTATCGCGCACGATACTTAAAGGGCTGCCTTCATCGTTTACTCTTGAGCTGCCACCATACCGAATACCTCAAATCAGTAAAGTTATAACAAGGTCAATATTTGATAGAACTATATTTGTTCTCGGCAGAGCAGTGGCTGTAGCTGCCCCGGCCGGGCTTATTATATGGATAATGGCTAATATTACTATAGGTAATATTAGCGTTTTTTCTCACTGCGCGGGTTTTTTAAACCCTTTTGCTCAGCTTATCGGACTGGATGGCTATATTCTGATAGCTTTTATCCTTGGATTTCCGGCTAATGAAATTGTACTTCCCATTATTATAATGAGTTATATGTCGACGGGTAGTATCCTGCAATTAGATAATCTAAATCAGCTTAGTGCGTTACTAATTAATAACGGATGGACATGGCTCACAGCACTATGTTTTATAGTATTTACATTAATGCACTGGCCTTGCGGCACCACTTTTTTGACAATAAAAAAAGAAACTCAGAGCTGGAAATGGACAATAATATCATTTCTTATTCCAACTATGACCGGATTAATATTTTGCTTTATTATGACGACCGTAGTGAGGCTTTTGGGGATAGCATAGATTATCGATATAATTGAATTAAGCCTTTTAAAAACAATGTGTTAAATAATATAGTATTTAGTAATGGGCATATTGTGGACATGCTAACATCAATGATGTTATCATAGTTGGAAGACATAATACAAAAAATATTAAGGAAGTAGCTATATGGACATTAATAGGTATCTCGACCATGCGGTTTTAAAACCGGAAATGACACAAGAGGAAGTAAAGGAAGCCATTTTAGATGGTATAAATTACGAAGTTAATACAGTGTGCGTAAGACCTTGTGATATTGAGTTGGCGGTTTCAATGTGTAAAGGCACAAAAACACGTGTCAGCTGTGTATTGGATTTCCCATACGGGTACGGCTGCAAGGAAGGAAAAGCAGCTTTGGCTGAGATTTATGCCGGACAAGGTGTGGCCGAAATTGATATGGTAATGAATTATAGCTTGGCTAGATCCGGAGAATGGGATAGAGTAGAAGACGAAATTTCTGCTGTTGTAGAAGCCGCCCATAAACACAATGTTATAGTAAAAGTAATCTTTGAAACTTCAATGCTGAATATAGAGCAAATAAAAAAAGCGACAGAAGTATCTATAGCCGCAAATACTGATTTCGTCAAGACTTCTACCGGATTTAACGGTGAAGGAGCAACAATTAAAGGCGTTAGAGTAATGCTCGAAACCGCAGACGGTAGAATAAAAGTAAAGGCCTCAGGCGGAATCAGAGATAAAACACAAGCAAAAACGTTCATAAAAATGGGTGTTAGTCGCTTAGGTGTAGGTTATAATGCGGTAAAAGCAATCTGTGCCGGAGAAGAAAATATAGATAA
>CAYWXN010000148.1:0-5298 GCA_964462075.1 uncultured Ruminiclostridium sp.
GAGCCCTGAGAAATACCCCATTCCACAAATGCTGAGGTTAGCTCCACCAGAAGGCTTACAAAATTATTGAATATTCTCATCGCAGCATCATTACGAAGCTTGAAGGAGAACTCAAGATATTTTTTCATGATGGTGTATTTTGTGAAAAAGCTTTCGGTCAGCCCCAGCTTATCAAACAATGGGTTAATAAACTCCTTGACCTCATCCTCTTTAGATTTTGCAAGCAGAGAAATAATCCCCCTTCCGAACTGTGGAACCTCCGAACCCAGTCCGGCGTCAACATCACAGGCCCGGTCATGTATTTCTTCAAGCGTTTCTTTTACATACTCATCAACAGAAAGCTTAACCTCAAGCCTTACGATTTTATCTTTGACAGGCTCTCCGGGCATTTGGAAGGAAAGGATGCCATCGTTTTGAACTCCCTGGATCTCCTCCTCCGGAGTAATGAAACGACCTAAAATATCGCAAACACTAATATCCTCAACATCAATTGAAAGCTTACCGTAAGCAGGAATAAATTCAGCCTTTGCAGTTACTTCAAGAACTGCTCCTGATAATCGTTCTTCCAGTGTTCCTCCCGCGTCGGGCAGTAGATTGCCAATATCATCGTCAAGAAGCTTCCAACCGTGCTTGTATACCTGAAGAATTCCCGAAAAGGGCTGAGCCTTGATTTCAAGAGTTACAGAATCCCTTGTATCTGCATCCTCTTTATTCCTTATAATACTTACTTCTAATTCCTGAGAGTCTTTAAGGGAAAATTTTCCGGTGTCGAAATGTGATTTGTTGAAAAATGCTCCCGCATTATTGATCTGATATAGCAGGATCATATCGTCCCATTTCATGTTGGAGTCTTCCGAAACAACCTTTACATCAATTATGTCTCCGTAAATATGCTTTGTTTCACGGAAAATTTCCTTGCTGCCCTTCATAATTCGAAACTCGGTTTCTAAGGGGTTTGTGGTACATTGAATGGTTTTTGTGATCATGTCGGGCTCTGTTTTTTGTACTGTTGCGGGATGTTTGATCTGCATATCAAATACATTCACGGGCGCTCCGTCTCCTACTAAAAAGCGCACCGGAGTCAAGTCTACTATGGTAAGTCCGCCTTTTTCCGTTAATTCATATTTTAAAGGAAGAGTCTTTTTCTTTATGGGGCTCTTCATGCTAATTAGAGGGAGAATAGGCTTCCCTTTCTCATCCCTCATAATTTCGTACTGGAGAGTTTCAAAGTTTATGCGTTCGCAGGCCGGCTTGATCGAAACAGTCTGCTCTAAATTGGTTTCAATTAAAAGCGGGTCATCCTTAGGTTCAAGTGAAATTCTGTCGGGAGGTAGTGTTAATAAAATAGTAACAGTACCCGAGGTGCTTTTAACCATAGAATTTACAATAGAAACAGGCGCGCCCGGGAAAGCCCCGGTAGCAGGATTTAAGGTTACTTTCAGGGCAAAGGACATTTGATCGCCGATTATCTTGATCATGCGATCTCTTTCGCCCGAGTTTTTCGGTTTCTTCATATATACATAAAATTCTGCGGTTTTCCCGTCTTTAAGAATTTTTTTATTTGAAATAGAAAGTATGCCTTCCTTTATTCCCCCTACGCCTGAAGGCATATCAGGGGAATCCTCAACAGTAAAATTGGGAAACAGCGGCAAAAGCTCTCCTTTGTCTTCGGCTCCTATTTGCAGGCCCGCATGTACGCAAACCGGATCCCAGCTACAGCTTCCCATATTAAAATTCATTATATATTCTTTTTTCATAGCTAAACCTTTGCCTTTCCCGTGCATAAGAACTTGAGCGAAGTATATTTTTTCGACTAAAGCCTTGCCCCAATCCCTTTCACAACTGCTTTACGAGTCTCCTTAAAGCTTTAATGCAAAACAAAGATGAATGAAAAAAATCAGAAAAACACAACTCTTGCCCTTGGTGTTAAATTAACCTTTATCTGAGCCGTTTTTTGCGCACCCGGAACGTTAGCAGCAATATTAACATACTGCTCGGCACTTTGAGGATCAGCATTCTTTTGATATATTGACAGAAGCATTTGGCCAAAGCCGTTAGGCGGTAAAACCTGAAGGTCTGAATCGGGCTTTACCGAAACATTTATGGGTGCAGAGGGCTCTATTTGTGTTCTTTGGTCATCATATACGCGTAGAACGGTAATTGTTATTTGTACGGGTGTTTGAGGTGTTATAGCCACATTATCATGGCTTATGTTCAGGATATATCCCACAGGCTCGTCCCGGTCCTGTTTTTGATTTTCCCGGGTGGAAGCCTTTTTGCTCTTCTTTGCGGCGGCTTTCTTCTTTCTTGCGTTTCTGATCATTATTACAGCGGCTCCGCCGACAATTGCTCCGCCTCCTATAACTACCTCGAAGGGAATTTCCTCCTCTTCCTCCTCGTCATCATAGTTCCAATCATCTTCATCCGGCTCGGGCTCTTCTTTCTCAGGCTCCTTTTCGTCAACGAGCGTGGGCATCCCTAATCCGCCACAATTGCTGCAATAGTGAACGCTTTCCTCTTCAATCCACTGGGGGTTATCTTCTCCGCATTTATTACATGTGGTATCGTATAGGCCATAACCCAGAGTCGGATCTGTACCGTAATGCTGACCTGCAAAGGCATGGGTTTGCAAAAACAGGCATAATAATAAAGACAAGCAAATTGCAGCAAGACCTTTTTTGTAATAAAAATTTCTCATCTAAACCTCCGTATCGGTAATGAAAGGTTTATCAATTAAGATGTAATAATGATTGCACGGCACGAAGATAAGCTTTAGAAAGCGACTTTAGATTGCCGATTGATTATCATAATTCTATTGTATCATTTTTACCGATGTTTTTGAATACTCTTCCGGGGTTATGAACAAGGACTGTAATATATTTCTTGTTTCAAGCAATAATCGATTATTGTAGTATAAATTTATGGTACAATTTATATGACAGCTGTTACTAAACATTGCAACAACAGAGGACAGCAGCTAAAACTCCATGCTTAAATAAACTGAATAATTAGGAATAGGAGCGTTGTTAAATGAATAATCAAAGCAAAAAACCTCTGATTTTTCTTTGCATCTCACTGGTTCTGATTTTTACCTTTATGTTGCTTGCTGACGGTTTACAAACAAGCTTTGGCAAGGTGGACATTGAGCTTGTAAGCATTGACGCCGGGGCTTTGGGCGCTGTCACAGGAAAGCTCTACAAACCTAAAACGGCGACTTCGGAAAATCCCGCTCCGGCCGTCCTTTTAATGCACGGCTACCAGAACGACAAGGACACTTGCAGCGCTTATGCCATCGAGCTCGCCCGGCGAGGCTATGTGGTTCTTACCGTTGATGAATATGGCCACGGTTCAACCGATGCCGGGATGATCGAACGGGGCTATGTTAACCATAAGGTGACTGTTAACTACGGTCACGAGAGTGAATCCGAGGGTACCTACACCGCTATCTCGGGGCCTTCCAGGTACAAGCTTATGATGAACTTTTCTAACATGAGCTTTTTTAACAGTTATTACAGCACAGATGAGGCCGGAAATTCCATAAAAGACAGCTCTATGGGTGGTAAGCTTGCCTATGGTGTGCTCGGCGGATATGATTTTGTGGACGAGACACGTATGGCAGTCAGTGGACACTCCATGGGCACCTGGTCCTCCTGGTCGGTTGCGGCAGCCTATTCGGGAGCAGCCAATAAAGCCGGCGAGGACATTTCTCCTAAGGCCATTGTGCTCCAGTGCGGTGAAATCTTTACCGACACCGTCTATGATGCTGAAAAAATAAAGTTTAACAACGTCCTTATGCTTCAGGCAAAGTATGAGGAATTTGCCAGCTTCCGTGACTATAACAATATTGTGGAGCCAGACTTGCCCAAAAGCAGCCTGCGCTCGAGTTTTCTTGGGGCTTCTTCGGAGACTGCCGACTGGAATGCAACCTTTGGCGGTTTTTCAGACGGTTCAGCCCGCAGGATGGAGCTACTAAAAACCAACCATCGCCTGACAACCCACAACAGACACGGAATCGCAACGGCCATCGACTGGATTAACAATGCTACCGGACACTCCCCGGCAATCAATTCCTATAATCAGGTCTGCCTGATAAAGGAATGGCTGGTTTTTGCCTCAATGCTTCTGGCTCTTGCAGCTATGCTGGCTTTGATGGAGCTACTTATAAGGATACCGTTTTTCTCGGATGTAGCACAGAAGCTGCCTGACAGACCTGAAAAGCTAAAGAAGGGGGCCGGTTGGTGGAAAGGCGCTATTATTACCATCCTCATTGCGGGGCTTACATATCCTTTTATGACCCAGCTGGGACATGGGCTTCTTCCGCTGCCTGAGAGCATTTTCCGTATGACAATCGGAACTGGATTTCTTTCCTGGTATTTGCTTCTGATTGTAGTCATGCTGCTTACGACGATGTTCTCCTGGAAAAAATCAAAGAAGAAGGCCAACGCTCTTGATTACTATGATTTAGGCTTTGCCGGTGCTGATAAACCGCATAACTTTGGTTGGGGGCTACTGGGAAAATCTATTTTACTGACAGCTATACTCATAGCCTTTGTTTATCTTCTGGTCTTTATATGCCAAAGCTTTTTCCTTCTGGATTTACGCTTTATATGGCCCTTTTTCAAGACCTTCACAGGGGCAAGATTTATGCAGTTTTGGATCTATATTCCGATTTTTGCCCTGTTCTTTATACTTAACAACAGTAAGATATTTGCTCAAATGCGCAGCCTTGAAGCAAATCAATCAGGCTTCCGCGGCTTTATATCAAGCTGGTGGAGAAATGCCTTCTGCATGGCTGGGGGTATCCTGCTTGTGGTGCTGATCGAGTATGTGCCGTTCTTTGCAAACCTCGGTCCGGGAGCCGACTTGCTGTTCAGTCCTACCTTCGGCGGTCCATTCATGTCGCTGCTGCTGGTATTTTTCCCGCAGATAATGGTGCTTTCAGTTTTGTGTACTTATATCCACCGCAGGACGGGGCACGTTTTTGCAAGTGGTTTGACTGCTGCAGCCATAAGCTGCTGGATTGTAACAGGCGGCTCAGCAATGCTCTGATAAATCCGCATTATCTCATCAAAGCGTAGATAAAGGGCGTATTACCGCGTGTTTAATTGAAAGCTTTGCGATACGCCCTTTTTATGATCGTAAATTGAAAATTAAAATGCAACCCTTCCGAGTTTTGTTTACAGTTGTCAATTTCAAAGACTGCGTTTCATCTTACAAAGTGGCATCTCACCTTTCAATTAAGTAGAGATTGGTGATTGGCCAGTCTTTTTATTTACATACCTTTTTACTGCCATGTAT
>CAYWXN010000149.1:0-5297 GCA_964462075.1 uncultured Ruminiclostridium sp.
GAACCTTACCTATAACCATATTTGTACGCATCTTAACACCTTGTTTTAACAAGCCGTCGATTTCTTTTTGTACGAGACTTTTGGGAAGTCTAAACTCGGGTATACCGTATACCAAAACACCTCCGGAAAGGTGGAATGCCTCGAAAATTGTTATCTCATAGCCAAGCTTAACCAAATCTCCGGCACAGGCCAAGCCGGCAGGGCCCGAACCTATAATAGCTACCTTTCTACCATTGCTAGGAACTTTTTCATAGGTTTTCTGGACGTTTTTAATAGCCCAATCGGCAGCAAAACGCTCGAGACGACCGATTGCAACCGATTCTCCTTTAATTGCCCGAACACATCTTTCTTCGCACTGGCTCTCCTGTGGGCAAACACGTCCGCAAACAGCCGGGAGACTATTGGTTTCAAGAATTTTATCATATGCTTCCTCGAATTTACCCTCTGTAATAAGAGAAATAAATTCCGGAATTTGTACATTTACGGGACAACCTTTAACACAGGGCTTATGCTTACAGTTTAAACAGCGCTGTGCTTCTTCTATGGCCATTTCTTCTGTATAACCCAGAGTGACCTCTTTAAAATTCCTACTACGAACCTTAGGATCTTGTTCGGGAATCGGTACTTTTTTTAATGACATATTAGGCATTTGTCTGGCCCTCCAGTCTGCAGTGATGTCTCTCGACGGATGCTTTTTCGCGATCCTTATACATTGAAAGTCGTCGCATAAGCTCATTAAAATCTACTTGATGACCGTCAAAATCCGGTCCATCAACACAAGCAAACTTAGTTTCCCCGCCAACTGTTACACGACAGCCGCCACACATTCCGGTTCCGTCAATCATAATAGGATTGAGGCTTACAATAGTTTTAATGCCGTAGGGTCTGGTAACATCACAGACTACCTTCATCATAATTGGAGGCCCGATTGCTATAACAACATCATATTTGTTTCCTTCATCTAAAAGTTTTTGAAGTATGTCCGAAACAAACCCCTTAGTTCCATTTGAGCCATCGTCAGTGGCTACAAACAATCTATCCGATACAGCGGCCATTTCTTCTTCAAGAATAATGATATCCTTGTTTCTGAATCCGGTAATAACATCCACCGAGGCTCCCATATTATGAAGCTTTTTAGCTTGGGGATAAGCAATTGCGGTACCTAAACCTCCGCCAATTACAGCAGCTTTTTTTACATTTTCAAAATGAGAAGCTACACCCAATGGGCCCACAAAGTCGACTAATTCATCTCCTTCGTTCATTTCCCCAAGTATTTGAGTTGTAGCGCCAACTTCTTGGAATATTATTGTGATAGTTCCTTTTTCCCTGTCGAAATCTGCTATAGTGAATGGTATACGTTCACCATTTTCATCAACGCGGAGAATAATAAATTGGCCAGGTTCAGCTTTACGTGCAACGTAAGGCGCTTCTATCTCAAGGAGTTTAACCTGAGAATTCAAAGTTTCTTTTCTAACTATTCTATACATTATTTTCCCCTTTCTGTATAGTATATCTAATGCAAAAGCAGCAAGTAAGCGAGTTTAATAAAATTACTGTTAATGTCTATTACCTTTTGAATTTGTATATGTATACATAGTATTTATTCTATAAGAAAAGTGATATTTGTTCAATATTAAAAAGTTAACAGGAGAAAACAGGATAAGAAAAAAGGACCGGATTCAAAACCCGATCCTTATGTATTATCAAAAATGTTTAGTCCGATAGCGGATAGAGATAAATCCAATATTCTACTAGTTCTATGCCATCTTGTTCAGTTATACGTCCGTTGATATTAAATTGGTACCCATGTGCGTCTCCGCCAAGGTCAAAATCATCTGTTGAACTCGATTTGGATTTATTTGCTATTTCTCCTATAGTATTCTCATAAAAAGCTATTATTTCTTTAAAGCTTTTATCTGTATATATGTCAAGAGAATAGGATACTTCTCCGCCACTCTCGGATTCTGAAGCGTTGGCAATAGCTGCACCGTCGATTACCGGGAAATAATTGGAGGGATAATTATCCGGAAGCTCACCTTCATTTAGTTGTTCTAAAAGGCCTTCGGTTGTGGGTAATTCTTTAAGCATTACGCCAAACAGAGCATAGTTTTTATTAGAGTCTTCAGGGCCACTGGTAATTGTGAATTCGTAGCCTTCATATTTTCCTGTATACATATAGATTTCATCCATCGATAAATCAGTAAAGTCATCAGAGCCCTCTACTATATTCAGATAAAAAGCACTTACTTTTTCGGCATTATCCTTGGATACTGCACTAACTATAAAGGTTTCCAAACCGCTGGATTTATCGGTTATAGCAGAGTAAACAAGTCCGCCTTTATAGATGGGAAACTTGTCATTTGGATAATTTTTGGGTAGATCGACCTTGTCATATCTGGCAAAGACATCATCGTCGTCAACGTCTTTATTGTCTTTATCATCTTCGTCATCTTTGTCGTCTATGTCATCTTTATCTTCTTTATCTTCTTTATCTTCGTTGTCTTCGTTGTCTTCTTTATCTTCTTTATCTTCTTTGTCGTCCTTATCATCCTTATCGTCTTTATCATCTTTGTCGTCATCATCATCTTTTTGTGAACTTGACTGGGAACTGCCGTTATCGTCGTCGTCTTTATCTTTCCCTCCGCATGCGACGAAACTAAAAATCAAACAAAAAATCAGCAACAGGCTAAGTAGCTTTTTAAGATTCATAAATATTCCCTCCTAAATATAATGTGTTGTAATAAATATACGTGAATAGGCACCCAGTATAAACCATATTTTTATATACCTAATTATGTATTTGGTGCTATTATACTTTTTTTTCTCAATAAAGTAATCACCCCCGGGGTGATTTTACCAAATAATCATTAAAGAATGGGGTATATTACAAAACACATCAGGGCTTATTAATGTTAATTACAACTACATAAAAGATTATTTAATGATGCTTAATTATGGATTAGTATTACCAATCATATTATTTTGGCATTTCACATAGTATGGAAAGTCAGTTAATAAAAGCTGGAGGTAATAATGTCGCGCCGTTCCTTAAAATACAATGCTGCTATTCTTACGGCTACAGGATTTATAGTAAAAGCAATTGGATTTGCGTACCGAGTATTTATTGCCAACAGTATCGGAACTGAGGGATTAGGTCTTTATCAGCTTATGACACCTATCTACTCACTTTTAGTCTTGGTGCTCTCGGCCGGGATTTCTGTCGCAGTTTCAAGGTTCGTAGCCGAAGAAAGCGTAAAAGGATTAAATCATGCAGGGAATAAAATAGTATCAATATCAGCCGGTCTCGTTCTTGGCGCGGGGATTATTATTTGCGGAATCTTATTGTTAAATCTGGACACTTTAGTGCTGGGGACAACAGGTGATATCAGAACCAAGGATTCATTATTCTGGATATTGATTCTTGTGCCTCCAATAGCAGCAGCTTCAGCATACAAAGGATACTTCTACGGCAGGCAGGAAATGTTGCCGAACTCTATTGGCCAAGTTTTCGAACAAATAGTAAAGCTTGTTTTTGTATTGATATTTTATGGAAGCTTTAAGGGTAAAGGCATTGACAGTATGTGCTTATTAGCGGTATTAGCTATGCTGGTAGGTGAATGTGCTAATGTGCTTGTGGTTTACATTGCGTTTTTATTTACAAAAGCCAAGTCAGAGAGAAATTATACAACTAAAGGCGAAAGAACATTTACATCTGTGAAAAAGATATGCAGGGCTTCTATGCCGATTTCTGCAAACCGTCTTGTGTTATCCACCATAGGTACTGTAGAAAGCCTGTTAATTCCACAACGGCTGATGCATTATGGTCTGAATTTTCAAGAAAGCCTAAAGGCTTTTGGCAGATTAACCGGTATGGCATCACCTCTGGTCTTTTTTCCTTCCATGCTTCCTATGGCTTTGGCAACAGCATTAGTACCTGCTATTGCGAACGCTGTAGCGGCAAGAAAGTATAATGTGGCAAATAGGCAGATAGCTCAATCGATCAAATTAACAATAATAATGGGATTGGTTTTCACATCATTTTTTGCATCCTGCAGTCAGGAATTAGCAGAGCTTGTCTATCCCGGGCAGAATGTGGGAGGAATTCTGCACTTGCTTGCATATACAGGAGTATTCCTTTATCTGCAGCATACTATGCTGGGGATTTTGAACGGTCTTGCTAAAGAGCGCTCTATGCTTATTAATACCTTGGCGGGGAGCATTGTCAGGCTGGTGGCCATATGGTTCTTTATGCCGATTGTAGGAGTGAGTGCTTATATTTATGCTGTCATAACAGGAAGTATAATCACTATAGCCTTGAATTTCGTAACCATTTCGAAGCTAACCGGTATATCTATTGATATAGGGGACTGGGTTATGAAGCCTTTATCTGCAGCTCTTATCGGTTCTATCCTGGCACTTTTTCTTAAACAAATATCAGTTTTTGCCGGGCTGTCACAAAGATTTACCTTACTTTTGGCAGTATGTATTACCATTGCATCAATAATAATAGTATTTTTGTTAATGGGCATAATAAAGGGTGAAGATTTGAAACGCTGGACAGGTAAAGGCAATATAATAAATAGTAGCAGCTCTCAGGCAAGGGTTATCCGTGAAGACGGGTGCTAGCGGTCATTTTGAAGCGGGGGTGCAGGAAGTAAATTTTAAGGTTAAAATAAAAAATCATTATAAAGGCTAAAACCACAGATGCCCTTTCTTGCTGAAATATGAATAAATGCGATAATTCAAGAAAACAAGAGAAAAATTAAGAAAACAGCAGGCAAAGTAAAAAATCAAATAAAATAAAGGTCAAAGAAAGTCAAAATCAAACTTGATAAACCCAATTAAGAACGGTAAAATGTAACTAAGGTCAAAGAAAGTCAAAAATGAACATATATTTTTATGGAGGTGTTTTGTATGTTTAACATTGTACCTTATTCAAGAAAAAATGGTGGTATTACAAGAAGAGATGATTGGTTTGGTATTGACAGATTTTTCGATGATTTCTTCAGAGATCCGTTCTTCGCAAAGGTTTCTTCAATGACAACACCAATTAAAGCAGATGTAAAGGAAACTGACAAAGAATATGTTGTCGAGGCTGAACTTCCGGGTGTTAATAAGGATGATATTTTAATTGATTTACATGACGATGTATTGACACTTGGGGTAGACACCAATAGTGAAAAAGAAGAAGAAAATGACGGCTACATTTATAAGGAACGCCAGAGAGGCTCCTACAGACGAAGCTTTAATGTCTACAATATTGACAACGAAAATGTAAAAGCCGCTTATAAAGATGG
>CAYWXN010000150.1:0-5011 GCA_964462075.1 uncultured Ruminiclostridium sp.
ATTCTTCGAGAAAAGCCTTATCACTTTGTGCCTTAATTGCGCTTTTATCTATTTCTCTCATTTAAATATACCTCAATATATATTTTCGAAAGCTCACTTATAAAGAATGGGGTACTTTAATATAATTATAACGAGAATTAAGATTTCCCTACTTCTAATTTGCTGAGTAGGGGTACTGTATTCCTCGAGTTTCAATGATTCGGGACCCGTTCGAAATCAAAGATTTCGGTAACGGGTGATATCATTATATCGTAATCTAATAAGAATAAAAAAAGAAGGTTCTGGATAAGGCTGCTAAGCCTAATCCGAAACCTTAAAGACAATATATTTTATATTTAATTATTTATTTTGTAATTTGTATAGAATTTTATAGCCATGGCTTTCAATTGATTTTTCCATTTCGGCAGTATTAAAAGAATTTATTCCAATTACAATAGAACTTTTACCGCCTGTACCGCGATATACGGCTACATGAGTTATATTGGCGCCAAAATCTCCGATAATACCCGTTAAATTTGCCATTATTCCGGGTTCATCGTTTGCTTCAACTGTTAGCCTTGTACCGGGTTCACGGAAACCTAAAAGCTCTATAAACGAGTCAAAAATATTACTTTCGGTAATAATTCCTACCAGCTTGTCATTATCCACTACAGGCAGAAAGCTGACATTGTTATCTCTCATTAATATAGCTGCTTCTTCTAAAAGCGCGTTTGAAGAAATGGTAAAGGGATTCTTATTCATTATCTGACTGATTTTCGTTTTGGACAGTAAATAAGTGATTTCGCCCATGCTGAACGAAGTCGCTTTGGAGGGGGAGGCCTGAACGATATCCTCTTTTGACACTACTCCAACGAGTTTTCCGCTTTTCATGACCGGCAGACGTTTAACCCCGTTTTGGGCCATAATTTCATGTGCGTCGGGAATGGTCTGGTCTGCAGAGATAGTAAAAGGATTTGCAGTCATCTTATTTTTTACAAACATAATACTAACCTCCTAAATACGCTTTTTTGATATCGTCACTTTGCATAAGCTCGATTCCGGTGCCTGAAAGGACTATAGAACCTGTTTCCATTACATAAGCCCGGCTGGCGATTTGCAGTGCCATACTGGCGTTTTGCTCTACCAGAAGAATGGTAGTACCAGCTTTGTTTATATCTTTAATTATATTAAAAATTTCTTGAACAAGCAATGGAGCAAGACCCATAGAGGGCTCATCAAGCAGTAATAATTTCGGGCGGCTCATCATTGCACGGCCAATAGCAAGCATTTGCTGCTCTCCGCCGGACAACGTGCCGGCAGCCTGTTTTTTTCTATCAGCCAATATCGGAAAATGGCCATAGACAGTTTTTAAATCTTGTGCAATTTCTTTTTTATCACGACGAAGATATGCCCCTAATTCCAAATTTTCTAAAACGGTCATTGCCGAAAAGACACGGCGACCCTCCGGAGCCTGTGAAACACCCTTTATTACCCTGTCTTGAGCTGTAGAGTTTGTTATTTCTTTTCCGTCAAGCAGAATACTACCGTCCGTTGGCTTTTTCAAACCGGAGATAGTACGTAATGTGGTGGTTTTTCCTGCGCCGTTTGCTCCTATAAGGGTAACAATCTCACCTTCGTTAACCTTGAGAGAAATGCCTTTAAGGGCATGGATTACGCCGAAATGTACGTTGATATTCTTAATTTCCAGCATTGTTTAAATCCTCCCCTAAATAAGCTTTTATAACACGTTTGTTGGTTTTGATTTCCTCCGGAGTACCATTTGCGATAACCATGCCGTAATCCAATACGTATATACGCTCACAGATTTTCATAACCAATGACATATCATGCTCAATTAGAAGTATAGTTAAATTAAACTCTTTTCTAATCCAGCCAATCAATTCGGTAAGCTGTGAGGTTTCGGCCGGGTTCATACCGGCTGCCGGTTCATCAAGCAAAAGTAAAACCGGATTAGTAGCAAGAGCACGGGCAATTTCTAGGTGTCGCTGCTCTCCATAGGCTAGATTTCTGGCGAGCTCATCTTTTTTATGATCAAGCTTTAAAATCTGGAGTAATTCCATGCTCTTTTTAATAAGCTCATCTTCTTCACTTGTATATGAAGGGAGATGGAAGAAGCTTGAAATCAAGCCATACTTAACATTTTTATGCATGGCGATACGAACATTGTCCAGTACAGTCAGATCCTTAAATAAACGTATATTTTGAAATGTTCTGGCCAAGCCGTTTTTACAGATGGTATACGGCTTTAAACCTTCCAGCGACTTAGTCGTTTGGTTAGTACTGAGAGTAATAGTACCGGATGTTGGCGTATATACACCTGTTAAAAGATTAAACAAAGTAGTTTTACCGGCACCGTTGGGACCTATTAAGCCTACCAATTCACCCTCATTGAGCTCCATGTTTACGTTAGAAACTGCTGTTAATCCGCCAAAGGATTTTGTAAGCTTTTTTACACTTAATATTGACATTTTAAACCCTCCCTTTCTTGGATTTAAAATTCTCACCTATCTTGCTAAAAATAGAAAGGGACAGCTCTTTAGAACCCATCAAACCCTGGGGACGGAATATCATAATGACTATAAGTAATAGAGAGTAGATTATCATTTGAATATTTGCGAAGGCCTGCAGGTAGGTTGTTATAACAGCTAATAAAATAGCAGCGATTATTGAACCCGAAATACTTCCTAAGCCACCCAAAACTACTATTACCAATATATCTATGGATTTGGAAAAGCTAAAAATTTTAGGATCAATAAAATTGAAGGTGGAAGCATATAAAGCACCTGCAATTCCGGCAAAAAATGCGCCGATAGTAAAGGCTGTTACCTTATACCTTGTCGAATTAATACCCATGGCCTCAGCTGCAATTTCGTCCTCACGAATAGAGATACATGCACGTCCATGAGAGGATTTTATAAAGTTTGAAATAATAAGTACTGTGCCTGCCGTGTAAATGAATAACCAGCCCCAGTTAGTGAATTGGGGAATATCCTGTAAGCCGGCTGCACCGTTTGTAATGTTGTCCATATTGAGAAATACAATGCGGATTATCTCAGCCATTCCTAAAGTTGCTATGGCAAGGTAATCTCCTCTGAGGCGCAAGGTTGGCAAACCTACGAGGATGCCTACAATAGCAGCAGCAAGAGCACCTGCAAAGACACCTATAATAAAACCAAGGATAGTTGGCATTCTCAAAGTTATTAATGCGCAAACATATGCACCTATTGACATGAATCCGGCATGGCCCAAAGAAAACTGCCCGGTAAAACCGGTAATAAGGTTAAGACTGACTGCCAGAATTATATTAATGCAAATAGTCGCTACGGTAGTTTGTAAATAACTATTAATGATATTAAGTGATATCAGCAACTGAATAATAACGAAGGTTAATATAAGCGAAACAAGCGTCCTTACCCAATTGGTTTTAAATAATTTTTTCAACTTAAATTACACCTTCTCTCTTGAATTCTTACCTAATAAACCTGTGGGCTTAATAATCAGAACCAGAATCAGAATAGCAAACACAACACCGTCTCTATACATGGAATTACCGTAGCCTGATACCAAGACTTCAACTATACCGATAAAATAACCCCCGATCATAGCACCGGGGATTATGCCTATACCGCCGAAAACAGCGGCGACAAAAGCTTTAATACCGGGAAGCATACCCATCAGCGGGTTTATTGAATTATAATAGATTCCGACCAAAATACCCGCAGCCCCGGCCAAAGCTGAGCCCAAAGCGAAGGTAAAGGAAATAGTGGTATTAACATTTATACCCATCAGCTCGGCGGCATCGCTGTCAAGGGATACCGCACGCATTGCTTTACCGATTCTTGTTTTCTTAACAATAAATTGAAGTGAAATCATAAGGATTATTGTAATACCGACAATAATCACTTGTTGCATGGAAATATTTATACTCCCAAACATAAAGGACTCTGTAAGAATTCCGGTCAACGGGGGATATGATCTTACATTTGCCCCTGCTATAGCCATTGTTACATATTCGATAAATAGCGATACACCGATAGCGGTAATCAATACGGCAATTCTGGTGGCATTTCGCAAAGGTTTATAGGCCACCTTTTCTATGACAACTCCGATTATAGTACAAAACACCATGGATAATATTAAGGATGGCAGAAAACCAAGCTTCAGCGTTGTCATAGAAAAATATCCTACAAAAGCTCCTAACATATATACATCACTGTGAGCAAAGTTAATAAGCTTGATAATACCATATACCATGGTATAACCAAGAGCAATCAATGCATAGATACTCCCAAGTGATATACCGTTAATAATTTGCTGAAATAGCTGTTCCAAATGCTTCCCTTCCTTCAATAAGCCAGTTGTTTTATTAATTTGGCCACATTTTGACAGGTCTAGGTTTACTATTATTAAAACACATATAAGTGGGGTCAATATAAATTGTCCCCACTTAATTACTAATTGTACTATAATCTAATCCTATTGTGCAACCCTTTCACTGGTAGCGTGTACGCCGTTTTCAATGCCTACAACAACAGCAGCTTTAATAGGCTCGTGATTCTCATCAATACTGAAGGTACCTGTAATGCCGGGGAAATCTTTTGTGGCAGCAAGCGCATCCTTAATAGCTACAGGGTCTGTGCTTCCTGCACGCTTTATAGCATCTGCTAAAAACTTAACCATATCGTAACCTAGAGCTGAAAATTGATCAGGTTCTTTTCCATGTTTTGCTTTAAAGCTTTCAATAAAGCCTGTTACAGAAGGATCCTTATCAAGAGAAGAAAAATGGCTAGAGAAATAAACATTATTCAGAGCATCGGCTCCTGCAAGCTCGACAAGCTCGGGGGCGCCAAAACCGTCCGCACCGAGGATAGGTGTGTTAATTCCCTGATTACGAGCCTGTTTAATAATAAGACCTGCTTCATTGTAGTATCCCGGAATGAAGATGACATCGAAATCTTGCCCCTTAATTTTTGTTAAAATAGCGTTAAAATCGGTATCACCAGCTACAAAT
>CAYWXN010000150.1:5034-5284 GCA_964462075.1 uncultured Ruminiclostridium sp.
CCGCCTGCCTTAAAAGTCTTTGTGAAATTATCAGCAAGACCTTTACCATAGTCGCTGGAATTATCCATGATAATAGCGGCTTTAGTAGCGGACATATTCTTAAGAGCATAGTTTGCCATTGCGGTTCCTTGATATAAATCGCTGAAGCAAATGCGGAAAGCGTATTCCTTAACGCCGTTTTCATCCACAGTTACACCTTCTGCCGTTGCTGAACCTGATATAACAGAGACTTTATTTTTAATAGCTTCGG
>CAYWXN010000151.1:0-5254 GCA_964462075.1 uncultured Ruminiclostridium sp.
ACTCGGTTTATAAAGCTCTTGAAAAATATTATAACGGCAATTGGGAGGGCGGAGAAACTTGGGTTCTTGATGCAGCAAGCGGCGGTATCGGACTTGTTATGGATAGTGCAAAATGGCGGAAATTCAGCGTAAATGATTATAATATTCTTCTCAAAAAAGTTCAGGAAAAAGAATACATTATTAATAAAAGGACCGATATTGGGTTAACAGACTTAGGTTTGAAATATGTTAATGTTACCCAAGCAAAAGAATAATTCGATATTTGTATATTATTTATTTTCACCCGTATAAACAGCGTTTATAAAACCCGGAGCTTTGTTTATATCAGCTTAAATTGACTGCTTTACGCAAAAATACGAATTCATTTTATGGGAAATAATAGTTTTACAAGGCTTTGATAAAATGATAAAATTCTAATTATAGTCAGAAAAATCAGTCGGAGGTAATTATAATGAGTGATATGAAATTTTGTGACTCATGTGGTACCGGTCTTTCAATAAATGCTAAGTTTTGCCATAAATGCGGGCATAAGCAAGTTGTTGCAGAGGAAAACGTGTTACCGGCTACTGATGAGAATTTTAACCGGGAAACTGTTAATGATTCAACTATGAATAACGAAGAACCCGAGACCGGGAAAATTGAAGTTACAGAAGAGAACGATATTTCCTCCTTTGAACCTCAAGCGGAGGCTAAAGATGAGGAAGCTGTTGTATTAGATAATTCAGATTCTGCAGTCGAATCTGAAGAAAATAATGAAATAAGGCAAGAAGAGGTTATTTCACAGGCCGAAGACCAAAAGGAAAATGTAATAGATACTGAGCCTATTAATACTATTCCTGATGATCTTCAACAGGAACAGAAACCGGTTATTCCTCAACCAACCATTACATACCAAGCCCAGCCACAACCACAACCGCAGTATCAGCCGCAACCGCAGTATCAACCGCAACCTTCTTATCAACATGCTCCGATTGCTCAGCAGGCACCTTATCCCCAGCAAGCGGCTCCTGTGCCACCAGTAAAAAAGAAGAAGTTCCCATGGTTTTTTACTGTACTGTGGCTTATTATGTTAGCAGCAGTCAGTATTTGGGGTTATTTCTTATTAATTGATCCAAACTATAAATATCCTATGTTTACTCCTGAAGCACAGAGATATGTGATTTTTACTGTTGCGGTAGCTGTACTTATTTATACATTAAGCCTTAAGCTCTCAATAAAGAAGTTAAAAGCTATACCTGCTATTTTGATGGTTGTTTTAGGGTTAATAATATTTATATTTTTCTGTCTGATTGAATTACAGGACGGGGATTTCCTGCACGATACGGTAAGTAATCTGGTTGAAAGTGTCATTCCTGCTTTTGGAGAGTAAATATGCGAAACTTTTATTAACAATAGAGACGGCGTGGCTACTTTGATTTAGGCGTTTTAGCAGTATATAAAAAAGGCTCACCTACTGGTGAGTTCTTTTTCTATTAAATCAGACAAAAACATAAATTTTCAGTATTATTGATTGAACATAAACCAGTTAGGAGAATAAGAATGAAAAAATTTTTGTGCTATATTCTATCAATAAGTTTCATATTATCTGTTTTAGTTTTACCGGTTAATAAGGTTTTTGCCGATTCCACAGCCGAAGTAAAAAGTATGCAAAAGCTGATGGACTTAGGCATATTTACAAAAACCGATGTTGATAAAATGGATCTTAACGAGCCGATTACTCGCGAGCAGCTTGCTGTTGTTTTAGTTTTAATTAACGGACAGCAGGATAAGCTTGACTTATACAAAAACATCAGCTTATTTTCCGATGTTTCGGTAACAAGATGGTCGAGCCCACATATAAATGTAGCGGTAAAATCCGGTTACATAAGAGAAAAGTCCGGCAATATATTTTCACCATCAGATAATGTAAGCTTTAGTTCTGTAGCAGAGATATTAGGTAAATTACTTAAATATGACGACATATACCTAACGGGAAGCACAAATGAAAAGTATTTGATAAAGCTTGACGGATTAGGCATTCTTGACACAATAAATTACAGCTCATCAGCTTTAGTAACAAGAGGCCAGATAGCTCTGATGCTTGACAGACTTCTTTCAACCAGAGTTTTCGGTACCGATAAAAAATTTATTGATACAGTTCCGACATTCAAATCAGCTATTGTGCTTGAAAACAGTGTTATAAATAAAACTGCCGATGAAAGACAAGTATTGACCGATAAGGGTTACTTCTTTTTAAAAGATGGTGTTGCTGTCCCTGAGGCTGGAAAGCAGTATTATCTCAACTTTAAAGATAACGATATACAATATGCAGCATTAACTGACTATCAGTATAAAGAGTATTCAGTATCTTCATTTATTTCAGGAACACTGACGACCAATAGTGGAGAGAAAGTAAAGCTACCAGCAGGCATCCCCTATTATTACAAAGGAAACACTGTTATTTATGGTGAATTGAGTGAACATTTAGAAATGAATTCATCGATTATTATTGCATATGATGGAGATAAGGCTGTATATGGTGCAGTATTTGACCCCATAAAATCTGACCCTGAGGTGATCACCGCAAAGAGTGTTGGCTCCTCTCTTGGAACAAAATATATGGGACTTCTTATAGATAGGGGAGGCAAATATATTACCGGATCTCAGATCGAAGTTAATGATGTGGTCTACAGAATATCGGATATTTGGAACAGAAATGCTTATTTAATAGTTTACGAAAATACAATAAAAGGTAAAATTACATCTATACTTCCGTCAAAAATGTCTCCTGATATGATCGAGATAGATGGTAATTCTTATACATTGGATGCCAGCTTCAATAAATATAAGCTAAAAAATTCAGATACAATTCAAGTTGGAGAGATAGTAAAACTGGTATTGGGGAATAATGGTAAGGTTGTAGATATAATCAGTAGTTTTGTTAAAGGGACTGAAAATTATGTATTAGTCTTAAATGCATTTTCTAATGTTAATAGAAATACCGTTGATTATATAGATTCTGGTAAATATGAAAAAGAGTATTATGTTACACTTTTACATGCTGACGGCGAAAAAGAAACTTATTTATCTGAAAGATCAATGCTGCATTTAAGAGGAAAACTGGCATTATATAAAATAATCAAAAAAGGAGAAGAATATGATACCGTCGAACTACAAATAGTAAATAACAATGCCTTAAAAAGTTATACAATTAATAAGGATGAACGAATGATTGGAAATGATTACGTTGCGGACGGTGCGGTATTGTTTAATATAGAAAATACATATAACGATGAAATCGAGGCATCGGTAATCTCATTTAATGATATAAGTGAAACCCAAATAATGGATGGAGCAGTTAAATACATTCATAAATCCGGCGATTTTATGGATATAGATGCAATGCTTCTTGATGATGCTTTAGGCAAAAATACTGTTTACGGATTCGTTATTGACATGTCCGTGACAGGTAACGAGTATGTTGTGACCGAAAAGTATACTCTATTGGTTAATGGACAAATAATGACTTACAACGGTAGAACAATGACTTATGCAGAAAGAAACAGAACGGCAGCAACATTATGGTCAGTTGTAAGAATTAAGCTGAATGGAAACAAAGTGGATTTAATTAAAGAAATAATTTCTCCCATTGACAGCTCAAGGGAAGTACAGGCGGTTGATTCAAGCAGAATACGTATTAATGATAAGGTTTATTCTTATCATAATAACATGACAATTTATAAGCTAACCAGTGACTTAAGTTGGGAGGCAATAATGCCTTATGAGCTAGAAAAAGGATTTGATAATGGTAATGTATCTTTATATCTAGACAGGCCATTAAACGAAGGTGGAAAAGTAGTTGCAATCGTTGTAAGATAACACAATATAAAAAGCGCTCTGCAACATTTATAGTTGCTGAGCGCTTTTGGTGCGAAAGGCGGGATTTGAACCCGCACGCCCTTGCGGACACTAGAACCTGAATCTAGCGAGTCTGCCAATTCCACCACTTTCGCAAAGTGGATTAAGCAAGGATTAGTATACATTAAAAGCCGATTTATGACAAGTAGAATTTATAAATTTTATTAGAGGATTTATTTGTAATTGGGGCAAAGAAATTTTGAACCTACATTTAAGGAGCAAAAACATGAAAAAAAGAAGAAGAATTATAATTTTAATAATTATTGTAGCAATAATAGCTTTAACAATAGTAATCGTGAATAGTCAAAGCAAAGTAAAGCCTATACCTGTTAAAGTTTCGGAAGTCACGACAGGTGATATCGAAACTATATTGTCTACCAATGCATTAATAGAGTCAAAGCAAACTAAAGATTATATGGGTAAGGCTCAATATAACGTAGAAAGTGTGAATTTTGAAGTCGGAGATAAGGTTAAGGCAGGAGATGTATTATTGTCCTATGAGGTAAAAGACTATGAGAATGCAGTTTTGCAAGCTCAGATACAGTATGATAACGCACTATTGAATAAAGCTGAGCTTTTAGAACAAAAGAAAGACATTGAAGATGAAATCAAACAAATGGATGAAAAAATCTTTATTCTGGATGGTAGCAGTAATCCTGAAGATATTGCAAATCTTCAGTCATTAATACAAGCAAGGAAGAACATGCAAGAAATTAGTAATGAAAAAATTATGCTTATGGACAACTCAATAGCTCTTGCGAAAATACAGCTTGATACATATACCGATACTTTAAACGAAGCTATGGAAGGAATTGTAGCCGAATTTGACGGAGTTGTTACTCAAGTCAATGCTAAAGAATCCTTGCCTTTAAGTATGGCGCAACCGGCCTTTGTTGTGCAACAGCTTGATAATCTAAAAGGTGTTATTAAACTAGGTAAATATGATGCGGCAATAATCGAGGTAGGGCAAAAAGTCACTATAAAATATGAATCATATACCTATGAAGGTAATGTATCATTTATTGAACCGGTAGCATCAAAAGATATTACCATGGGTTCTACCGATGCAACAATCTTAGCCGAAATTGATATTTCAAATCCGGATGAACATCTCAAGATCAATTTCGATGTTAATGCAGACATATTAATAGCAAGTGCAAAACAGGTTTTGCAGCTACCTACCGAATGCCTAAAATATGGAAAAGACGGCGTTATCAGTGTATTTATTATTAAAAATGGTTTTGCGGTTTTAACACCCGTAACTACAGGGATTCAATCTGATATTGCAGTTGAAATAATAGATGGATTGTCAGAAGGAGATGTGGTAATTTCTACGCCGCCAGAAAGTATTACCGAT
>CAYWXN010000152.1:0-5240 GCA_964462075.1 uncultured Ruminiclostridium sp.
TCTTCAGATAGTTCTGAGCTGCCAAGAGCAATTACATTGTGTGTCTCACCGGAAGGTGCCGAAAAAATGGCATATACCAGTGCTTTTGCGAATTTTGTTATTGCGCTTAGAGGCAATGATGATGATGAATCGGTTGAGACACCGGGCATAATCATCGAAGACATAATACCATTAAACAAATCAGGAGTAGTAATAGACGACACGGGGGTGAGCAATAATGAATGAGGGCAGAATTAAGGTTGTAATAATAGATGACAGTTCAGCCACTGTAGAAAATGTTAAAACGTTACTGGGGTTGTGTGATAAACAGATAGAGGTTGTAGGGACCGCTCTTGGAGGAAAAGAAGGAATTAAACTGTGCCAGAAGGTCAAACCGGATATTGTATTAATGGATGTAAATATGCCGGACATGGACGGATTAACTGCGACAAATATATTAACTAGCAGTATGCCTGATTTAGGCGTTATTATAATGTCTGTTCAGTCTGAAAATGAGTATTTGAAAAAAGCTATGTTTTCCGGTGCCAGAGAATATTTAGTGAAACCCTTTTCGGCGGATGAGTTGATATCTTCGATAACCCAAACATATGAAGCGCTAAATAAGAGAAAGCATAATTTAAAACTGGTGGATCAGGTTATCCAAACTAAGGTTATAACCGTGTTCAGCACCAAGGGCGGTGTGGGTAAGACCACAATTGCCACAAATTTAGCTGTCGCACTTGCCAGAAACACAAAAAAACGTGTCTGCCTTCTTGATTTGGATCTACAATTCGGTGATGTGGCCGTTATGATGAATCTATCGGTTAAAAATACGATTTACGACCTTGTAAAGGACTTGAATAATGTAGATTCAGACCTTGTGAATGACTATCTGTGTACACATTTTTCGGGTGTAAGCGTACTGCCGGCACCTTTAAAGCCGGAATACGCAGAATTTATAGACAGCAAGCATATAGAAAAAATACTGGCTTTGTTAAACGGTCATTTTCATTATGTGATAATTGATGTTCCAGCTACTTTCCAGGATGTGGTTTTGACCTCACTGGACAGTTCTGAAAAGATATTGGTTGTTTCGACTCTGGATTTACCTGCTATTAAGAATATAAGAGTAGGATTAAGTTTAATGGAGGATCTAAAATATAAAGATAAAATTCAAGTTATACTTAATAAAGCTAATGAACAATATGGAGTCAATTACGGCGAATTTGAAGAAACGGTCGGTTACCCTATATGGGTTAACATCCCTGAGGACAGTAATACGGTTATTACAAGTGCAAACAAAGGTATTCCGTTTGTTATGTCAAGAGTAGATACCAAGGTGGCCAGATCGGTAATTCAACTTGCAGAAAAGGTTCATAATAATAATCTGGAACTGGCAACAGAAAAACGCTCACTATGGAAGGTATTTCAGTTTTAAGGAGGAATAGGTGTGGGACTGCTTGAAAGATTAGCAATGGACAAAGAAGATGAGATAAAAAAGGGTAAACCCGTATCTATTCATGGACAAAAAGATGAAACCAGGGAAGACCAGTATAAAGATTTAAAAATAAGAATCTTTGATAAAGTTGTGGAAGAGGTAAAGATATCACAGGAAGACGAATACAATATGCAGTCAATAGAGGATGAAATCCTCAAAATTGTCAATGATGTTATAGAAAGTGAAGCAAAATATTTAACACGTAATGAACGTAATTTAATAGCAAGGGATATTATTAACGAAACAATAGGCTTTGGTCCCATAACCCCCCTTTTAAATGATCCGCAGATTAATGAGGTTATGGTGAACGGACCAAATCAAGTCTATGTGGAACGCCGCGGAAGGCTGGAATTGAGCGATACAACTTTCAAAGACAATAATCACATTTTCCATATTATAGAGAGAATAGTTGCTCCTTTGGGAAGGCGCATCGACGAAAGCTCACCTATGGTTGACGCAAGGCTTCCTAATGGCTCCCGTGTAAATATAATAATTCCGCCCCTAGCATTAAACGGGCCTACTATAACAATCAGAAAGTTTTCCGATAAGCCTTTCACTGTCAATGACCTTATACGTTTCGGCACCTTGACCGCGGAAGTGGCCCAGTTTCTGAAGGCTTGTGTTGAAGCACGCCTTAATATCATAGTATCCGGCGGTACCGGTAGCGGTAAAACAACAACCCTTAATGTTATATCCTCATTTATCCCGTCAGATGAAAGAATCGTTACTATTGAGGATGCTGCCGAATTGCAGTTAAAACAAGATCATATCGTAAGGTTGGAAACACGTCCTCCTAATGTAGAAGGTAAGGGTGCGGTATCAATTCGTGATTTAGTCAGAAATTCACTTCGTATGCGTCCTGACCGCATTGTGGTAGGCGAAGTTAGATCGGGTGAAGCATTGGATATGCTTCAGGCAATGAATACAGGCCACGATGGATCTTTGACTACTGCCCATGCCAATTCACCCAGGGATATTCTATCACGTCTTGAAACCATGGTTCTGATGTCCGGAATGGAACTGCCTGTTAAGGCTATACGAGAACAGATATCATCAGCCATAGATTTGATTGTACAACAAACCCGACTTAAAGATGGAACACGACGAGTTACTTATATTACTGAGGTTTCAGGAATGGAGGGCGAGGTCATAACCCTTCAGGATATATTTATTTATAAAGAAGAAGGACGTGATAACACCGGTCACGCAACAGGCAGACTGGTGCCTACAGGACTTATGCCCGGTTTTATGGATAAACTGGTTAAAACGGGCGTTGTGCTTCCTACAGATTTGTTTTCCGTAAAGTGATTGGAGAGTGGTAAAATGGGTTTTCCGGGTTTACTGATATTATTAGTTTTAGGGATTTCATTAAGTATTTTATGTTACCAGTTATTGGGCGGTCTCTTTAATAAGAATAATTATATCAGCCGTTTAGATGTATATACAAACCAGGTAGAAGCAGGCAAGGAAGAAAAGATAAAGCGACAACCGGAGAATTATAGGCAGGGATTAGGGCTCCTTGCCAGGAGTATTGAAAAAACAGGATTTTTTGCAAATTATAAAAATAGTATAAGAATTAAATTAACAAATGCTAATATTCTGATGAAAGCTGAAGAGTATTTATCCATATGTTTAATTCTCTTTGTTGTTTCGGGTCTTCTGGGTGCATTACTCTTTAAGAACTTTTTTATGATCCTTATCATGGCTGTTATAGGTTGGATCACACCCCTGTTTATATTAAACCGGAATATCAGTAAAAGAATAAAAAAAATAAACAATCAATTAGGTGATACCATAGCAGTTCTGTCAAATTCATTAAAGGCAGGTCATAGTTTTTTTCAGGCTGTTGATTCAGTAAGCCGCGAGCTTATCGGTCCGGTGGCAGATGAGTTTGCAAAGCTCCAAAAGGAAATCAGCCTTGGTGTAAACACCGAGATAGCTCTGGAAAACATGGTGAACCGTGTAGGTAGCGATGATTTGGAGCTTATGGTTACGGCAGTTTTAATTCAAAGACAGGTAGGAGGGAATTTAGCCGAAGTCCTTGATAACATATCCGAAACAATCCGCCAACGAATCAGGACTAAAGGTGAAATCAAAACTTTGACAGCGCAAGGTCGAATGTCAGGCTGGATTATTTCATTACTGCCGTTCTTTTTAGCCATTGCTATAAGTATTATAAGCCCTCAGCAGATGAAAACATTAGTTACAAGTCCCATAGGTATTATAATGATACTCATCGCCTTCATTATGGAGTTCATGGGAATTGTTTTTGTCAGAAAGATTATTAATATTGAGGTTTGAGGAGGCTGTCAATGGAAATTATAATATTTTTATTCTTTATATCATTGTCGTTTTTTTTATACAACGTTCTTAATATAAGGAAAAGTTCGAAAATAGGAATTTCAGAGCGGCTTAATTATATCAGGTATCAAACCGAAGATAGTACGACAGAGGATGAACTGAGCACATCATTTAAAGAGCGTATTATTAAGCCTGTGTTGGAGGGTGTGGGAAAGGCTGTACTCAGGCTTGCACCCAAAGAGATGATTGCAGGCATGGAGAATAAGATCATAATGGCGGGCAAACCATACAATTGGGGGGTAAAGAACTGGTTAGGAATACAAGCCTTTATGATACTGGGGCTGCCGGTATTGATTTTGTTATTTTATATCCAATTCAGGATGGATGTCAGCAAGCTTATCTTAATAATATTTGCATCTGTTTTAATAGGAATGCTTTTCCCCAACATGATGCTTAACGGCAAGATTCGTAAGCGGCAGTCCGAGGTTATTAAAAGTATGCCCGATATAATGGACCTTCTGACAGTCAGTGTCGAAGCAGGCTTAACCTTTGATTCGGCACTTTCAAAGGTAGTGGAAAAAATGCCGGGGTCATTGGCCAGAGAATTTGAAACAGTACTTCAGGAAATAAAGGTAGGAAAAACAAAAAAGGAAGCTTTATATCAAATGGCAGACCGCATCGGTGTTCAGGATCTGCGCAGCTTTGTGAGTGCTGTTGTACAAGCAGACCAATTAGGAGTTAGCTTAGGAAGGGTACTTAGATTACAATCTGAACAAATTCGCCAGAACAGGAAGCAGCGTATTTCAGAAAAAGCCATGAAGGCGCCGATAAAGATGTTAATTCCAATGGTTGTTTTTATATTCCCTACAATATTCATAGTACTGTTAGGGCCGGTCGTAATTGACCTTATTGCAATGTTTACAAAATGATAGAATAAACAAAAAACGAATTAGAATTTTAATGTTGACAATATAGTCAGTCTTGATGTAATATAATAAAGCCGCAGTTGCAAGTGCTGAAAAGCGCATAAACAAACAATAACTAGTAATTGGTAATTGACATTATGCTGTAGCTGTGATATAATATACTTCCGTCACCAATCCGATTTCAAGCAAATTAAAGCTCGAAAAAAGTTGAAAAAAAGTGCTTGACAGAGGAAAGTGTCGGTGGTAAGATATAAAAGCTGTCGCCGCTAACGAGAGTAAAAGCTTGAAAGCGAGACAGAAAGCCGGATAAAAGAAAACGGCATGGACATTGAAAATTGAACAGTGTACGAAATATCATGCAATGATGATGCAAATCATCAAAGTGATAAGGAACTCGTTAATAAATGCTTAATAGCATACTTTGAGTAATTTTTTACGGAAAAAACGCAAGTGATTGTCTTTGCAAGAAGGCAAACGCTCAAATATTTAATTTGAGGGTTTGATCCTGGCTCAGGACGAACGCTGGCGGCGTGCCT
>CAYWXN010000153.1:0-5220 GCA_964462075.1 uncultured Ruminiclostridium sp.
AAAACATCCGGTTTTCTATGTCGCAAAACGACTCAATTGAGTCGTATGGCTACGCAATCCAAAACAACTCATGCAATGAGTTGTATGCCCGCTTTAAATCGTTGCAGCTACGCCGCTATACTTGCATAGATTTAATACTATTGATAGTTTTCGCACAGTCTGACGGAGCCATGTCTCTTACTGGGAATATTGATCTATTAGAGCTAGGTGCTTAGAGGCGTTCGAAATGAGATTCTTGCAGCCGCCAACTATTAGACACAATAGATCTTTCGCTGGCGCACTCGCAGTAGCATTTTCTTAATATGAGCCCTGCGAATATCAAGAGAGTTGCCGCCGCGGTAGCAAGGCAATTTTCTTACAAGATGCACACTTTTAATATAATTTACAATCATGTATAATGAAGAACAGGTTTAATACCTGTTTTTTTGTAGAATAAAATGAGTTTAATTTACCGGAGGCAGTATGCTATTTATTAAGAATGCAAAGATTCTTACTATGTCAGAAAAGAATTATGAAAATGGATTTATATCAGTAAAAGATGGGAAAATATCAGGTATAGGTGATATGGCCGATATGTCTGTTGTCACAGACACCGACACGGTAATTGATGCTGCGGGAATGATTCTTATGCCGGGTCTGGTTGACAGCCACTGCCACATAGGTATGGTTGAGGATTCGGTAGGTTTTGAGGGTGATGATGTTAACGAAATGACCGACCCTATTACTCCGCAGTTAAGGGCGATAGACGGTGTTTATCACAGAGACAGAGCATTTGAGGAAGCCCTGCAAAATGGTGTGACCACAGTAGTCACAGGCCCGGGCAGTGCCAATGTTATCGGCGGACAATTTGCTGCATTAAAAACCTATGGCCGGACTGTAGACGAAATGGTAATAAAAGCACCTTGCGCCATGAAAATTGCTTTTGGGGAAAACCCAAAGACTGCATACAATGAGAAACATCAGCTTCCCACTACCCGCATGGCTACAGCTGCACTTTTAAGAGAGCAATTATATAAGGCTAAGGAATATATGGAAGCTCTTCAAGAATACGAAGCTGACAAAGAAGAAAATGACAAGCCTGAGTATGACATAAAACTGGAGGCTCTTATTCCCGTAATAAAAGGAGAAATGGTTGTTAAGGCACATGCTCACAGAACCGACGACATATTTACGGCCATAAGAATCGCAAAAGAATTCAATCTGGACATGACATTGGATCATTGTACCGAAGGCTGGCTTGTGGCAGATATATTAAAAGATAGCGGCTATAACGTTATCGTAGGGCCTATTCTCACAGACAGGTCAAAAATCGAGCTTAAAAATCAGACCATGAAAGCCCCCGGAATCCTATCAAAAGCCGGTATTGATGTAGCAATAATGACAGATCACCCTTGTGTACCGATACAGCACCTTATGCTGAGCGCATCCCTTGCGGCCCGCGAAGGTATGGCACCTGAGGAGGCACTTAAGTCAATTACAATTAATGCGGCAAGATGCGTTAGACTTGAAAGGCGCATAGGTAGCCTGGAAATAGGTAAAGATGCCGATATGGTATTGTATACTGGGAATCCTTTAGACTATATTAGCAAGGTAAAGATGACCTTTATTAACGGGATTTCGGTCTATGAAAACCAAGAAGGATAACGGGATGCCAAAGGAAATACTTGAAATAAGAACACAATCCGAAAAGGAAACATTTGAGCTGGGATATAGAATTTCACAGGAATTAAAACCAGGAGATACCATAAGCCTCGAAGGTGATTTAGGGACCGGGAAAACAGCTTTAACAAAAGGAATCGCAGCGGGTCTGGGCATTAGCAAGCCGATAACCAGCCCGACCTTTACTTTGGTTAATTCCTATGCCGGAAGATGCATATTAAACCACTTTGATGTATACCGGGTTGATGATTCAGACGAGCTTCTGGAAATAGGCTGGGAGGAATATCTCACCGACGACGCTATTTGCATAGTTGAGTGGGGTGATAGGATTTCGGAGATCCTGCCCGAAAACACCATTCATATCAGATTAGAGCGGGATAATGATGATGCTGACAGTCGCATTATTTTTATTGAAAGGTAGGTAATGGTATGCTTACTCTTGCTGTTGACACATCAGGCCTCACCGCCTCTTGTGCAGTAGTTGAGGACGGAAAGGTAATTGCCGAGATTTCCACAAAGCATGGGAAGACACATTCGCAAAAAATACTGCCTATGATAAAAACTACTCTTTCAATGCTGGACAAGGATATGAAAGAGGTGGATCTTTTTGCCGTATCTATAGGTCCCGGATCTTTTACCGGGTTAAGAATTGGTGTCGTTACTATAAAAGGGTTAGCATATTCTTTGAAAAGACCCGCCTGCGGAATACCGACCTTGGATGCTCTCGCTTATTCAATGCCTGACTTTAAAGGCATTATATCTCCAATGCTGGATGCCAGAAACAATCAGGTTTTCACGGCTTTTTACCGTAAGATTAATGGACGTTTGGAAAAGCTTGATCTTGATTCGGGAATTACCATTAAAGAGTGGATAAATAAAGCCGGGACATATAATGAAGATATTATAGTTCTGGGGGATGCGGTGGACATACATTTATCGGAGTTAAAAGAAGTTCTGGGCGATAAAATAATTTGTCCGCAACAAGCCATGACATATCCCAGAGCTTCGGCCACAGCGCTTCTGGCTGAAGAAGCTTATCATAACAACAAGATAACAAGCGCTTATGAACTGGAACCGTTCTATCTTAGAAAATCGCAAGCTGAACGGTTGAAGAGAGTCAAAGAATAATAATGTTTCGAGAGGAATTTTATGAGTTTTGTCAAACCTTTAATCCGTTCGATGGAGACCAAAGATTTAGATGGAATATTGGAAGTCGAGATGAATTGTTTTAGAACCCCGTGGACTAGGCATATGTTTGAGGATGAGTTATATAATCCAAATGCATATTATTCTGTCGTTGAGGTTAACAAGAAGATTGTCGGTTATGTGGGTTTCTGGAAAATTATTGACGAGGCGCACATTACTAATGTAGCTATACACAAAGACTATAGAAGGTTAGGTTTCGGAAGAGCGCTTATCACAGCCATGTTAAACAAAGTAAAGGAATTAGAGATTATCGCCGTTACGCTTGAGGTCAGGGTGAGTAATTTTGCTGCAATTTCTTTGTATGAAAGCTTTGGATTTGTATCCTCCGGAGTACGTCGCGGGTATTATTCCGACAATAATGAGGATGCGCTTATTATGTGGCTTAAGCTGTAAATTGCAATGAGGCAGAGAGCTCTGTTTACGTCATATAAAATTTGATTTAAGTATAAAAATAGTTTATATTTTATATATTAAAAGCATATTTTACCATAATGTTTCGGTTAAACTTGAAAAAATAATATAAAGGAATTGGGGATAAGTGTATGAGTAATGATGTTGAAAGAATCAAAAACGTAATCAAAGGCGGGAAAACAGCAATAGGAATTGAATTAGGATCCACCAGAATTAAAACCGTTTTAATCGGCGAAGATAATTTTCCTATTGCATCAGGCAGCTATGATTGGGAAAACAGTTATATCAACAACATTTGGACTTACAGCATTGAGGAAATATGGGCAGGAGTACAAGGCAGCTTCAGGAACTTAACCGAAAACGTAAAAGAAAAATATGATATGGTCATTGATACAGTGGGATCTATCGGTATTAGTGCCATGATGCATGGATATATGGCATTTGATAAAAATGATAATCTTCTGACACCTTTCCGTACATGGAGAAATAATATAACTGGAGTTGCCTCTGAAAAGTTGACATCTTTGTTTAATTACCCTATTCCGCAAAGATGGAGTATCGCTCATCTTTATCAGGCCATTCTGAATAATGAGGAGCATGTACCGCAGATATCCTTTATGACCACGTTGGCGGGATATATTCATTGGAAACTAACTGGTGAGAAAGTTTTAGGTGTAGGCGAGGCTTCCGGTATGTTTCCTATTGACCTGAAAACCAAAAAATTTGACAAAAATATGATAGATATGTTTAGCCGGGAGATTAGTCAGAAGAATTATAAATGGAAGCTGGAAGATATTCTTCCCGATATTCTGCTTGCCGGGCAACAAGCCGGGGCACTGACACCCGAAGGCGCTAAACTATTAGATACATCAGGCAATTTAAAAGCCGGGATTCCTTTCTGCCCACCCGAAGGAGATGCGGGAACCGGTATGGTAGCTACAAACAGTATTGCTGTCAGAACAGGAAACGTATCGGCAGGAACATCAGTCTTTGCCATGATTGTTCTGGAAAAGGAACTGACAAAAGCTTATTCTGAAATAGATCAAGTAACAACTCCCGATGGTAATCTGGTTGCTATGGTTCATTCAAACAATTGCACATCAGATTACGATGCGTGGATCGCCATCTTTGCGGAAGCATTCAAGGCCGTGGGTATGGAAATTTCCAAGCCGAAGCTATATGACACTCTGTTGGGAATGGCCTTAAAGGGAGATCCTGATTGCGGTGGCTTATTGTCATACGGATACATTTCCGGAGAGCATATAACTAATTTCGAGGAAGGACGGCCATTGTTTGTTCGCTCCTCCAACTCAAACTTTAATTTGGCCAACTTTATGCGTGTAAATTTATTCACAGCATTGGGTGCGCTTAGAACAGGTTTAAATATTCTCTTTGAAAAAGAAGCCGTTAAAGTCGATGTTATTCGTGGTCACGGAGGATTTTTCAAAACAAAGGATGTAGGTTTGAAGATTATGTCCGCGGCAACAACGGTGCCGATTTCCATTCTGGAAACAGCAGGTGAAGGCGGTGCGTGGGGTATAGCTTTACTTGCCTCATTTATGGCAAGCAAGAAAGAGGGAGAATCTTTGGCAGATTTCTTAAATAATATTTTTGATGGAAAAGAAGGGGCTTCTGTTAATCCCGATCCCTCAGATGTAAAAGGATTTGATGAATTCATGAAGAGATATACCCAGGGTCTGAAGATAGAAAAGGCAGCAGTTGAGAATTTATAATTGGCGTGACATACTTTAAAACCATTTAGAATTTAATAGTAGTTAACACCCCCATTGTTTCATATTTTGTCATTGTGGTAGATAAAATGATAATAGCAAAAATAGGGGGTGTTTTTTTATGTCAGTGACACCACTTGGGACAAACCAATTAAGAAGGAAATGTGATGCCTCAGCTTTTAAATTTCAGGACACCTCTTTGCTGACACCGTCA
>CAYWXN010000154.1:0-5219 GCA_964462075.1 uncultured Ruminiclostridium sp.
AGAGGTATGTATTCTGAATACTATTCATTTTTTCATTGGTTAGGAATTCCTGTATGTATTCGCTGTTGTCAAGTTCGTCGAGAATGAGCATATAGATATTATTATCGTCTAAAGGATATATTGTCATCTGAGTTATGTGTGGGGTATTGTCATATACAAGCTTCAATCTTTTACTGTATTTCCCATGGAATTTTCCGAATGAAGGAATAAAGACATGATAATCACTTGCAATTCTTTTTGAACTTTTGTTAAAGTTAAACCATAGCTTTTCAATGAGATCGTGATAATTTCCGCTTTCTTTGATCATGTCAGCAAATATCCCCTTTAATGAAACAGCCTTGTAAGTGTCAAGTTCAGCATTGATTAGCAGTATAGCGTCTACTTTTTCTTTGAGAATATCAGCAACATCATCTGGTGTATAATGATCAATCCTACTCAAATCCATTTTAATTCCTCACTTTCGGTTGGGTGATGTGGGACACAAGCCTCTATTTTATTAGGTTTACCCTAGTTTTTAACTACTTACAATTGTACCAACCTATGACTGCTTTTAAACTATTAACACAAATTTCCACAGTAAAACACCCCCATCAAACCCGCATTCCTTCGTTGCCCATTAAAATAAAGTCTTGCTCCCAATTCTGCCCTATCCCCCATTTTTTAATTTTTAGAACATGTGAAAGTAGTCAAACAATTCCTCAGACTTGAAAATAAAAAAGCAGACAGCCTTGTTTTGAATATAACCCAGCAGCTATCTGCTTTTCTATTATTATTTCATTATCGGTCTATTCGCATGTTTATTGAAACACACAACTGGTTTACCGTGGATTCTTAATCTGCTTCTTTCACAGCTCGGAAGCTTAGGTAGCCTTGACCGTCAACTTTCATTTTTTTATATACACCACCATGATACACAATTATGTACGCCTTACGCTCATCTTGAATGGAGGTTTCTGAAGTCCAGTAGTATATAACTTTTGAGTGAACGTCCCACAGAGGAGATTCTTTGTCCGGGGTTCGTTCATAAACAGCTTTTTCCTCGAATGAATCCCATATTCCGCCTGCGTTTTGTCCATGGAGCATCATTGAACGAACTGCTTCATCCACAGTAGGTAATCGCCAGATATTTTGCTCTTCTTCCATAATTACAGTTCCGTCTTCTGATAGATATTTGCAAATTCTCTGCGCCTCATCCCATGATGTCCCCTTGTCGGGCCAGCCAGGTCCTCTTGGCGCCCAGACCAATGTTAAACCATTACCCTGCACAATTCTCATTCCAAAATTATTATCATTGATCCTTTGGGAAACCTTTATACCTTGTGGTATTGAAATCGCCAGAATAATTATTAGAGGTACGATAATAAGAAGTCTGTAAGCCCATTTCTTTGGCTTTGGCTCTCCATAATAATAGACTAAACCAAGAGCGATTATTGGAATTACAATCATTACTCCAATAACACTGAAGCTTGCTCCGGAAAAAAACCAAACACTGGCAACAGCAATCATAAAATGTAATATCAGCCCTATTTTCTTCCACCTCAGAATAATGACGGCTAGAGATACAAAGATTATCGTGATCAACAAATACTGAAAGAACAACATGAACAGGTTCTCCCATATTGAAGTGGAATACCACCCTTCATGAAAATTCTCAATTGCTCCCCAATAAGCCCAAACGCTGGAGAATGATATTGTGATGAATACAGCTATCCATCCTATGATTGATTTTTTATCTTTTTTCAAAAGTACCACCTCCATTTTTATGTCAGTACGCTTTTGAAAACTCGAAGGCCTTTGTATGGCTTATAAAACTGCAAGATGCGCAAACTCGTCATAATTAAGCACATCCAAATTGATATGTACATATAAGTTGTTCGATTCCTTTGCCTTTACCAATTCTAAAACGTGATTCATATTCGAATTTATTACGTCTACATTGAGCAATAAAAAACATAAATTCGAATTTGCGTTGAGGGGTATGCTTGCACAGGGCGAAGGCCGGAATACCAGCGATGATGGCACAATAGAATCCTATACAAGTAAATATAGCTGGATTAGATTTTAGATTATTATGTAATACAAAGTTCTGAATATAACAATTGTCACAGTCCTTCTTTAACCCCGTCCAGCAATCGCGCCATCGGCAGAAACCGTTTGATGTTTTCTTTCCATCAAATCGAAACCGATAAAAACGCAGAACCCCAGAACAATGTTAAATGCGGCTGTAGAAAGCACGCTAAGCCGCTCCATGATGCCGAAATAAGCCGGAGGAGCGACTCCTATGCCGATTGTGCCGATAATCAAGCCGCAAAAGCAGATTGTTGCAAATATGGCGATCGACCGGTATTTGCACTGCCTGTAGCCGCCAACCATGATCAGGATAAGCGAGGAAATGGCCAGAATCACGACAGCAGGGGTCACCACAAAAGTATGTATGATATCTTGAAAAGTGCCCGCGTATCCGCTTTCCGCGAGTGGGAACAAGTTATACCCTATATCATTAACCCAGCTTAAAGCGGCAAAGAGATATATGCCGACTCGCAGAGTTCTGTTCAGACGGTTTTGAACGTATAGGCAAGCCAGCGTAACGAATACGAGCCCTAAGGGGTTGGTAACGGTATAAAACTGTTTCCAGAGCTCACGGGAAGGGGAATTCTGCGCAAACAGATCGCTTATTGCCTGACGCATCCAGTTATAGCCCGGGTAGGCGCTCGGAGTGATAAAGTGGGCGAACAGGCCTATGATAAAGCCCGCTACTCCTAACAGTCCCAGCCAATTTTCCAGTTTTCTGTTCTTCAAATAATCCATCGAGAGTTCCCACACATAACTATTAGAATTTTTCAAAAACATTTTATATAATATTATAACTGCTTTGGTTGGGCATTGCAATTATATGTTGACCCTAGTATACATTTTATGTCATACGAAATAAATTTTCACCTTTAGCCCGCTTGTTTGAATGATTCCTATAGCCGCACACAGATGTGAGACATTAAAGGTTTGCATATTGCTACCTCCTAAAAATGGACATGAAAACGGCTTGCTTATGATTTCGCCTCCTCATCATCTATATATGACCGGTCAATACTGCCAGGACACCAATATACACCGGGATTGCTTCAACTCCATGAATAATTACCCCTATCCAAAAAGACCGGGTCTTTTTTACCGCCAGCGGAAGTAATAATCCCCCAATAATAAAGACAGGAATCTCAGTAAACTTATGGATATGGTATGCTGCAAACAGCACCCCGTTTGCAGCCCAGTCCCATTTTCCAAATGCTTTACTCATCTTTGGAAGTAAAATTCCCCTGAAAAGCAATTCTTCCCCCAATACATAGTTAAATATCGTACTAACGACAGTCAGTCCAAGAAGCCACCATTGTCCGACAAATTCAGGCTTTGCAAGTTCCTGAAAGTTTGTATACCATTGCGGTGCAAAGAAAGGGCATGCCTTTTCAACTCCTTCTGTAATAAAATCGAACATCCCTGAACTCTCGATAAGATAACTAATAAGAATCACAGGAATTGCCCAAAAGAAAAGTCTTTTTTGTACTTTTTGCGTCTTAGGATTAATCGGTCCGTTTGCCCATATTCGATTTTTTATTCCTTCCCAGGTTAGAATCTTTAATTCCTTTTTAATAAGATACCAAGAAACAATAAACTGCCATATCATTCCTATCACCATAAAAATCCAATACAACAACCCTGGGTGGATATTGAAGTACGGGTGGATAAGCGGAACCAGAATCCATGCGAAAAAGCCCATTGGAAGCATTACACTCGCCCATATTACAAGTATTTCCCCCAAACTGTACTGGTTGTCCGTCACGTTCTTTTGAATATCATTCATATGCTGAACCTCCTTAATTTTCCAGATGAACATTTAATGATTCAAATAGCTTCTCCCCAATTAATCATCAAATAATTATATTCCTAAAGCTGCTTTGATAGATTCATAGAGCGAAAAAGGTTCCATATTGGTCAGCCAATGAAGCAGCATGACCATAGGCAATCCTAATACTTTATAAACCACAGGAAAGGCAAAGGAACATGGAAGTATTTTCGGGAATCTCCAGTAAAAATAAGCATGTTTCAGTGTGAACCCAATGCCGTTCGCAATAAAATCATACTTTCCGAACACACCTCTCATCTTGGGCAGCAGGATGGCTCTGTAATAAAGTTCTTCTCCAAATGTAGTGAATATCAGGTTGACAACAAAGAAGTTAAGGAATATAAATCCAAAGTTCCCAAGCAAATTGACATCAGGAAAAGCATCCTGAACGCTCTCTATTTCTTTCAAGGGGTGATCCGGCATCCATTGGGGAGGAGGAAGATTCCTGGCAACTTCTGTTTCCAAAGGCATTAACAGCATGGTAAATACAAAGGCCGCCGCAACAATGCCCAGAACTTTAAGCCACCCTTTCAAGTCCACTTTCGGCCATCTTATCCCAAGCCTTTCCTTAAGATAATTCCATGTAATTTTCTCTCCTTCCTTTCTCAAAATGCAAAGCGCCACCAAAATCTCAGCACCGTTTCCCAGCAAACTGACCGCAATCACCAGCCAGATCGGAGTATACTCGGCATTCTCATTTATGAAAAACGGAGCAATCCCATAAATCAAAATTGAAAACCAAACTGCCGGCCACAAAAACATTAATATAATTTTAAATAATCTATATTGGGGAACTTTCAGACCACTATCATCTTCCATGCCATAATTACTCCTCTCAAATATTTAATCATAATCTGTTATCATCCTATCGCTTGCATGATAATATGATAAGTGACGATCGTCATATGTTTTGCACATAAACCTGATCCTGTTTGTCCTTTAAGTCTTGTAAAAAATATACAAACCGCGAATATTGTCATATAATAATTCTGTATAATTGTGTAAAAATTTGTAGAGACGCCCTCGATTTGAAAGGAATAAGAGTATTCCCATGAATTTAAAAAGTAAATTTGCCGGTCGCAGTCTTATTGAACGTTTGTTGCTGATAGTACCACTGTTATATGTTTTTCCTTTTACGCTCTACATGATGCAGGCATCCTTCTCCTGGAAAAACATCCTTTTATCATTTACAATCATCACTGTTCATTTATTTGGGACCTATGTACGGTACAGGGGAAAATTCATACATATACTGCAATACCTGCTTACTCTCATGGAATATATTCTGATCCTTATAATGTTTTACGGCAGCCAAACGGGCATC
>CAYWXN010000155.1:0-5209 GCA_964462075.1 uncultured Ruminiclostridium sp.
CTAGACAAGTGTCACCCCGACAGTCTTTCGCATAAGATGAAGAAGGCTGAATCAGGATGGGGTGTTATTATGGGTGACTGTTGTAAACAAGATTGCTGTTGCGGTGGAGGAGGCATATTCGGAGGCGACAATATTTGGTGGATCATCATCATAATTGTTCTTGTTATATGCTTCTGTCCCGGTATTTTTGACGGAAGAGGCGGCTGCGGAAGAGGTTGTGATCGTGGGATCTGCTGATATGCTGTAAGAATCGCAGATAAAATTATGGAGGCTTAATTGTAAGCTTCCTTATTTTTATCTCAATTAATGTTGTGCTTTTTTGATAAAAATCCTTTGCATTCTTCACCACTGGCCAATTTTACTGTTTGAGAGGGCATGATTTGCCCTTTGAAACCATAAAGTCGGCAGCCTTTTGGATGGTTTTTATCCCAAGTAATATAATAGTATTGGCATTTAATACAATTCACTTCATTTTCCATAAGGTAATTATACCATAAACATGCTGCAAAACGACTAGGTCGTTTTACACCTTGCACAGCCGCTGCCCAATAGAAAGACGAAGTTGTATAAACATTGAAAAATGTTATGATTGTAAGTATAATAAATAAGCATTAAAACAGCAGATTTTATTTATGGAAGGAATGATAGATGTGAGCCTGTTAGAGCTGGAGCAAAAAGGTCTTGAGCTTAAAGGACTTGAAAAAAGTATCAGAGAATTGGGGGATTCACTTTGACCTGCCCGGAATAAAAAACGAGCTGGAAGAATTAGAACACAGGGCGTCAGAACCCGAATTCTGGAACGATGCTGAAAATTCTCAAAGAATATTGCAGCGAACAAAAAGCCTTCAGAAAAAGCTGGAGCATTATCAATTACTATATAAGGATTGCGAAGACACTCTGACCCTTGTTGAACTTGGGTTGGATGAAAAGGATGAAACAATACTTGAAGAAGTAAAAAACAGCTTTGAGGACATTAGCTCAAGATATGAAAGACTCAGACTTGAAACCCTAATGAAGGGAGAATACTATGCTAATAATGCCATAATTACTCTGCATGCGGGGGCCGGAGGAACCGAGGCCATGGACTGGGTACAGATGCTTTTCCGTATGTATACGCGTTGGGCTGAAAAAAATGATTTTACTGTGCGGGTTTTAGATATGCTTGACGGTGATGAGGCCGGTATTAAAAGTGTGACGGTAAGTATTTCGGGTGACTACGCATATGGATATCTGAGATCCGAAAAAGGCGTCCACCGCTTGGTCAGAATATCCCCGTTTGACTCATCGGGAAGAAGACATACTTCTTTTGCATCCATGGATGTTATGCCTGAATTAGATGATTCGGTAACTGTCGAAATCAATCCGGATGATTTAAAAATGGACGTGTACCGTGCATCCGGTGCCGGTGGGCAGCATATAAACAAGACTTCTTCGGCAGTTCGTATTACCCATATACCGACAGGAATAATCGTAGCCTGCCAAAACGAAAGGTCACAGCTTCAGAACCGGGAAATGGCAATGAAAATGCTTAAAGCAAAGCTTTTGGAAAAGAAAGAGAGAGAACAGGCTGAAAAGTTAAGCCAGATCCAAGGCGAACAAATGGATATCGCTTGGGGCAGCCAGATAAGATCATATGTGTTCTGTCCTTATACCTTAGTCAAAGATCACCGCACCGACTATGAGGATGGCAACGTTCAGAAGATCATGGACGGCGAAATTGACGAATTCATACAGGCGTATTTGAGTATGTAAAGAGAAAAAACAGCTCGCAGTGAAATTTTAATCACTGCGAGCTATTATTATTTTCTGCCTCGGGGACTCATATGTCCATGAGTTCTTTTTGCCTTTGAACTGATGATCTTTCTCTTGATAAAGCTAAATAGCTTATAGGCACCTATAATCAACTCTAAAACAATTAAACCGATTATAACATATAACAGTTCCCGGCTTTCTTGCACCCTTTCCATCAAGACCTGCCTTTTTGTCTTTTGTGGCAGAATCTCACGATCCGGATAGAGTTCAACATTTATGGCCGTGTCATCCTCAAGTATAAATGTCAACATACCCACGACCGTATTTTTTGTAATAGGCAATTTAAGTTTTGATTGGTCTACATTAATGGCGATGTCCTTGATATAATCCTGGCCTTTTGGATGTACATACTGAACATCGGATGCAACAATCAGATTTAAAGATTGTCCCTCCACAGTTATAGCCTGTTGACTGCTGCCAGCCGCTACAAGGGTTCCGTAGAGGTAGTTGTCAAAGCCATAATTTAAAAAATTAATGGAATCGTTATACATGCTTTTGGTGGGTACATCCAATAAAACACATACCAAGCGCAAATTATTCTTGGTAGCGGTAGTTACAATACTTTGATAATCTGCATCATAGCCTGCAGTAACGCCACCGTCAGTTCCCGGATAGCTCCAAAACATATTATTCGTATTTGTAAGAAGCAATGTTTTGTGTTCACCGTACAAAGGTTTAGCCTGAGTAGCAAAAAATCTGTTAAAGCTGGTGTTGGATAAAGCATATTTCATGAGTGTCAAAACATCATTGATGGTGGTATATTGATTTTCATCATACCTGCCTACACTATTTGTAAATCTGGTGTTTGACAAACCGAGGTTAGCGGCGTACTCATTCATTAAGTCAACAAATCCCTTCTCACTTCCGCCGACATAATCAGCCAGAGTAATGGCTGCGTCGGGCGAACCTGTGAGCAATAGTGCCGCGAGAAGATTTTTTGTGGAGTATTTTGCTCCGACAATGAGATTCAGTGTCGCTCCCTCTGTATTGGCTGCGTCTTTACTGGCTATTATCATAGCCTCGGTATCAACTTTTTCCAGAATAATCAGGGCAGTCATAATACGGCTTGCCAAAGGTGAAAAGGATTTCTCATCTGAAGTTTTAGCATAGAGAATCTGACCCCTGCGGGCATCAAAAAGTATCGCTGAAACTGCATCAGTTTTGAGGTTATTAGATTCTTCAGTAGCAAATGCAGTGTTTTCAAGCGAAACTCCAAACCAAACGGTCAGTAACGCAATAAGCAAAAATATTATTATATAGCGTAACCTTTTTTCCATTGTTAAACTTCCTGATGAATTATTTTATTGTAATTGCCCGACTCAACATAGAAGGCCAATAAAATTATATCACACCACTTTACCATGTCAATTAAGGTAAAACTGATAGTAGCAACCCAACAAAACTATTTTAGTACATTTCCCATAGAATAGTCTTATAGTTATGTTATGAATTAGCCCATTTAATTAGAGGCAGGTCAAACTTATTCATCAGGTTCGGGTGATGTGGAAGTACTCTGAAGGAGTATCCGTATTCACCACCGTCCAGGAGACAAATTGTTGTTTCATAAGAATAGGTTGAGGCATCTGTCTGGCGAACTACTCTCATTTCTATCGCTGAACCGTTAATAATGCTATCGTTCACCAGAGGCCCATAATAAACCTCTACCCGGACATCTTCGGGTTTTAAAGCAGAAAGCTGTACTGTTACGTTTAAATTAAGCTCATGCCCCGAAAGCATACTATGATCCACAAGGCCATGAATATCCTGATTTGCTATTATGCTAACCTGTGCCCATCCTCGCTCAATGTATTGCTTCCAGTCGACCAGAGTATGAATAAATTCATACTGAGATTCACGGATTTTAATACTTCTGATAATAGCAGGAATATACATCATTTCGGTATAATCTTTGACCATGCGATGAGTACTGTATACCGGTGCCAGAGATTTGATAGATTCCTTCATCCGATTGACCCAGCCCACAGGTATACCATTTTCTCTATTAAAGAAAAGAGGTATAATTTCACGCTCAAGAGTCTCATAAAGAGATTTACTGTCGTAATCATCCTGATGCTGCTCATTATCAAAAGGAGTATCATCACCTATTATCCAGCCGTTCATGCCGTTATATCCTTCACACCACCAACCATCCATAATACTGAAGTTTAGCACACCGTTTATACATGCCTTCTGTCCACTGGTGCCACTAGCTTCCAGCGGGCGGCGGGGATTGTTCATCCAAACGTCAACTCCTTGAACCAGATGGCGTGCCACGGTCATATTGTAATTTTCCACGAGGAATATTTTACCTTTAAAGCCTTCACTTCTTGCGATATCATGAATGTTCTTGATGACTTGATGTGCGGGATTATCGGCAGGGTGAGCCTTGCCGGCAAATATTATCTGCACAGGCATACTTTTATTGTTTAGTATTTTTTCGATTCTTGCAAGATCCCTGAAAATAAGGTTCGCTCTTTTATAGGTTGCGAATCGTCTTGCAAAACCGATAGTAAGAGCTTGAGTATCAAACTTGCTGTCAAGCTCATTTACCTCATGCAAGGGTATACCGTTTTGCAGATATTGCTTTTTAAGCCTGTCGGTGATAAAACGAATCATTTTAGTTTTCAACGCATTATGAGTTTTCCAGATCTCTTCATCGGGAATATTATTAATCTGATCCCATACAGAAGAATCATACAACCTGTTCTGCCAATCGGCAGGAAGATATTTGTCAAAAATATATTTGTATCCGGGTGCCAACCAAGTCATGGTATGTATACCATTGGTGACATGAGTTATAGGAACTTCTTCTTCGGGAATTTCAGGCCAGACAGCATTGAAAATATTCCGGGAAACGGCTCCGTGTAGCTTGCTTACACCGTTTTTACGACCTGACATGTTCAAAGCCAGAACAGCCATATTAAAAACATTAGGTTCATCAGGCTTGAGTCCCAAACTAATAAACTCATTGCGCTGCAGCCCTAATTGTCCCCAATAATTACTGAAATAGCGGTCTATCATATCTAACGGGAATATATCATTTCCGGCAGGTACCGGAGTGTGAGTTGTAAATACTGATGAAGAATATACTATTTCTTTTGCCTCCCGGAAGGGCATATTTTTTTCCATAACCAGTTTTCGGGCAAGCTCAAGAGCCATAAAGGAAGAATGCCCTTCATTCATGTGATATACTGTTCCCTTGATTCCCAAAGCGTCCAAAGTACGAATTCCGCCAATGCCTAATAGGATTTCCTGCTGAATGCGGGTTTCTTTGTCTCCTCCATATAATCTCTCGGTTAGTGCCCTATCATATTGATTGTTTTCGGGTACATCGGTATCCATCAGATAAAGCTTTATACGTCCGATATTAATACACCAGATACGGGCATAAACTACA
>CAYWXN010000156.1:0-5191 GCA_964462075.1 uncultured Ruminiclostridium sp.
CACCGTCTCGCAGTGTTGAATCAAATATGTCAATTACTTTTTTCATTCTCCATCATCCCTCTCATACTACTAAAACTATTGCGGCAATACTTCTTCCAGTTTTTCCTCATGGATCATTTTATTAATAGCATTCACATAGGATAAAACGCTTGCTTCAAATACGTCTGTACTTACACCCTTACCTGTATATATTCTTGCACCAGACCGTATTTTCACATATGCCTCTCCCTGTGCATCCTGCCCTTCAGTTACTGACCTGAGAGTATAGTCCTCCAGAGTAAATGTGACCCCTGCAATCTTTTCAACAGCTTTAAATGCAGCGTCTATAGGGCCGTCTCCGGTTGAAACCTCTTCTATTACCAGATTCTCGCCATTTTGTTTGACAAGGCGGACAGAGGCTGTAGCGGTAATGGTATTGCCCGTATTTATAACAAATCTATCCAACCTGTAAATCTCTGGAACTTCCACAGCCTTATGCTGTAATAGAACCTCTAAGTCAGCATCCTGTACGACTTTTTTCTTATCGGCCAGCACCTTAAACTTGTTAAAAGTCTCATCAAGCTCTTCTTTTTCCAGATTATAGCCCAAGGTTTTCAGTCTATCCTCAAAGGCATGTCTTCCCGAGTGCTTTCCGAGCACCATATTATTCTGTGCTAATCCTATCGACTCGGGAGTAATAATCTCGTAAGTACTTTTTTCTGCCAATACACCGTGTTGGTGAATACCCGCTTCATGAGCAAATGCATTTGCTCCTACAATAGCCTTGTTGGGCTGAACAGGTACGCCGGTAATACTGCTTATAAGTCTTGAAGATCTGGAAATCTGTGTTGTATCCAAACGTGAATCCATGTCATAAAGATAAGGCCTCGTCTTCATAGCCATAACAATTTCTTCTACGGCTGCATTCCCCGCTCTTTCTCCTATCCCGTTTATTGTACATTCAAGCTGGGTGGCACCTGCTCTTGCCGCTGCCAAGGTATTTGCTACGGCCATTCCGAGGTCATTATGGCAATGCACGGCAATCCTAGCTTTATCGCTATTACTGACATTATTTTTTATGTTATTGATGAGTTCATAGAATTCTTCCGGTGTAGTATAACCCACAGTATCAGGAACGTTGATTACTGTTGCCCCTTCATTGATTACTGCTTCAAAAACCTGATATAAGAATTCCGGCTCGCTTCTTGTGGCATCCTCGGCAGAAAATTCTATATCCGAGCAGTATTTTCTGGCATAAGCTACCATACTTTTTGCTCGTTCCAAAACTTCACTCGGAGCCATCTTCAATTTATGCTTCATATGGATCGGAGATGTTGCCAAAAATACATGTATTCTTGGGCTAACAGCTTTCTTAATAGCTTCCCAAGACCTGTCGATGTCTTGCGGAAGAGCCCTGGACAGGCTTGCAACTGTACAATCCTTTATAGTGTCAGCAATAGATTTAACCGACTGAAAATCACCGGGCGACGAAATCGCAAATCCGGCTTCTATAACATCTACCTTCATTCGCTCCAGTTGTTTTGCAACCTCTATCTTTTCCTGAAGATTCATGCTACACCCGGGGGACTGCTCTCCATCTCTTAAGGTTGTATCAAAAATATATATTCGCCTGGACATACTTTACCTCCTGAGCACTTATTCTCTATTTGTTCCAGCTCATCATCTTCCGTAATTCCTTGCCCACGGTCTCCACCTGGCTCTCTTGTTCCATCCTTCTCTTAGCGTTAAAGAAAGGTCGGTTGGCTTGATTTTCAAGAATCCAATTGCGGGCAAATGAGCCATCCTGGATTTCACTCAAAACCTTTTTCATTTCCTTGCGGGTGTCTTCTGTAATAATTCGCTTTCCTGTAACATAATCACCATATTCCGCTGTATCGGAGATTGAATATCTCATAAAGCTCAATCCGCCCTTATTAACAAGGTCAATAATCAGTTTCATCTCATGAATACATTCAAAATATGCACTTTCGGGCTGGTAACCGGCTTCAACAAGTGTTTCGAAGCCTGCTTTCATCAATTCGCAAACTCCGCCACAGAGAACTGCCTGTTCTCCAAAGAGGTCTGTTTCTGTTTCTTCTTTAAAAGTAGTTTCAAGAATTCCGGCCCTTGCTCCGCCGATTCCGGCTGCATAGGCTAAAGCTAAATCTTTTGCGTCACCTGTTGCATCCTGATGTACAGCTATTAAACAGGGTACTCCTCTGCCTTCCTGGAACTGACTTCTCACTGTATGGCCGGGTCCTTTAGGAGCAATCATAAATACATTTACATCACTGGGAGGAACGATCTGTCCAAAGTGAATATTAAAACCATGGGCAAAAATTAAACTCTTCCCGGCTCTAAGGCTTGATTCGATACTATCCTTATAAAGCTTGGGCTGTTTTTCATCATTAACAAGAATCATAATAATGTCAGCCTGTTTAGCTGCATCTGCTGCCGTTGTAACGCTGAGTCCTGCATCTTGAGCCAGTTTCCATGATTTACTGCCCTCATATAGTCCGACAACTACATTTACACCGGACTCATGTAAATTTAGAGCGTGTGCATGACCTTGGCTGCCATAACCTATAACCGCAACGGTTTTACCTTCCAATAATTTGAGATTACAATCCTTTTCATAATACATCTTTGCCATTAAACTATTCCTCCTCATATTTTCTCTGATTTTTTATTTGCTTACTTCCTCTTTCAATAGCGGTAAGTCCTGTACGAACGACTTCAGCTATTCCGTAATTGTTCATAAGATTTATAAAGGCTTCGATTTTTGATTCGTCTCCCGTCATTTCAACTGTAAGTGTTTCGTTAGATACATCAACGATATTTGCTCTAAAGATAGATACAATTTCTATAACCGAAGCTCTGGTCTCCATAGTTGTATTTACCTTAATCATAGCCAGCTCTCTAAACACTGATTGTTGTGTGTCCAGCTCAACAATTTTGATTACATCAATTAGTTTATTAAGTTGTTTCTTAATCTGCTCAAGAATGTAATCATCACCACGTACGACGATAGTCATCCGGGATACCTTGGGATCTTCTGTCTCACCAACTGATAGGCTGTCAATGTTATAGCCTCTTCTGCTGAAAAGACCCGATACACGACTTAGTACGCCGGACTGGTTTTCAACTAGTACCGAGAGAACATGTCTGTTCATACTCTTCACTCCCTGCTTTATTTTGAATTCTTCTCCATTTTATTAATCATCCTGGGCATTTTGTCATCCTGAGCGTAGCGAAGGATATACCAAATTATTAGAATGATTCTTCATTCTGCTTCGCTTCATATCGTAATGACTTAGAAGCTGTCATAGTAATGTACTCTCGTTAGGGTCAACCACACATTCTACTACAAAAGGACCTTTGTGGCTGATAGCTTTATCAAATGCATCGTCCAATTCCGAGTCATTTGTAATCCTTACCCCTTTAATGCCGTATGCATCGCATAGTTTGATGAAATCAGGATTTCTGTCCAGTTCTACCGCATTGATTTTTCCGAAAGCTTTATCCTGAAGTTCTCTGACCATACCAAGCCTTGAGTTGTTAAAAAGAAGTATAATAATACCTAAATTGTTATACGAAATTGTTCCCAGTTCATGAAGGCTCATCTGAAAACCGCCGTCTCCTACAACCGCTACTACCTGGCGCTTTGGTGCGGCTATCTTTGCTCCTATCGCTGCCGGCAATCCATAGCCCATAGTACCTAAACCACCGGATGTCAGAAAGTTTCTGCCTATTTTGTCTTCAAAATACCTTGCGGCCCATATCTGGTTCTGTCCGACGTCTGCAACCATAATAGCTTGGTCATTCAATTTTTTAGAGATTTTCTCAATCGCATATTTGGGATTAACTAAACCCGTCTCACCTCTCTTTATGGCACCTTTATAGCTTTTGAGCTCATTGAGCCATTCGTCGGTATTTACTTTTTCTGCCTTTTCAACCATTTGTGCAAGTATTGTCTTGGCATCACCCACAAGCGGTATTTGTATTCCTACATTTTTGCCGATTTCTGCAGGGTCCACATCTATATGAATTAACTTCATACCCTCATGGATTTTATCGGCAATTCTACCCCATGTCCTGTCCGCGACTCTTGCCCCGATAATTATTAACAAATCAGCTTTTGCTACTGCACGATTTGCTTCCGAAAATCCGTGATTTCCAATCATTCCAAAATAATGGCTGTTATTGCTTGGTAATGATCCTTTTCCCATCAGTGTGTGAACTAATGGTATACCGGTTTTCTCAACAAAATTCAAAAGCTCACTTTTGGAATTGGATAGAATAACTCCTCCGCCCGCTATAATAAGGGGGCGCGTACTTTCCGAAATGGACTTTATGGCACGTTTTATCTGCCCCACATGTCCTTTGGTAGTGGGTTTATAACCTCTTATATCGACAGATTCAGGAATAATCGGTTTCTCAACCTTAGCAGCCTGGATATCACTTGGAATATCAATAAGCACAGGTCCGGGTCTTCCTGTAGATGCAATATAAAATGCTTCCTTTATGATTCTGGGTAAATCCTTTTCATTTTTAACCAAATAACTGTGCTTAGTAAAAGATTCGGTCGCCCCTGTAATATCTGCCTCTTGAAACATGTCCCGGCCTATCTTTGATGAATTGACCTGACCTGTAATAATAACAAGAGGAATGGAATCCATGTATGCTGTGGCGATGCCCGTAATCAAATTTGTCGCTCCGGGTCCTGAGGTAGCGATACATACTCCCACCTTACCGGTAATTCTGGCATACCCGCTTGCACTGTGAGCAGCAGCTTGTTCCTGGCGAACCAAGACGTGATGAATCTTTGACTTTCTTAGAGCCTCATATACTTCTAATATATGTCCTCCGGGATAGCCAAAAACAGTATCAACATTTTCATTAAGTAAACTCTTAATAATTGTATCGGATGCTTTCACGTCTTCCACCCCTTTTTATAACGAGAATAAATATTTCCCCACCTCTTAGGTGACGGGTATGGATTATTATCTCAGGCGGGGGCATATCCCCCGCCTCGAGTTTCAATGACTCTGGATCCGTTCGAAATCTATGATTTCGGTAACGGGTGATGTCATTATAAATATTTATACATCTAACTAATTACTGCATGGTTTGGTTTATTTAACTATTTTATGTATACAAAAAACCCTCGGACCGTCGTTATATAATACAACAGGGACGAGGGATATACTCT
>CAYWXN010000157.1:0-5139 GCA_964462075.1 uncultured Ruminiclostridium sp.
TTGTTTCCCGCCGCGGAGAGAATGACTTTGGCTATGAGGCTGTGGATACACTTTTAAAAGCTATGGAGGATAATCGCGATGACTTGATTGTAATTGTCGCCGGTTATCCGGATAAAATGGAGGAATTTTTAGATTCCAATCCAGGTCTTCAATCCCGATTTAATAAATATATAAATTTTGATGATTATACCCCAGAAGAGCTTATGGGTATCTTCAGAGGAATGTGCAAAAAGAATGGGTATAAGCCTAATGAGAAAGCCGAAGAAAAGGTTGAGCAAATGCTCGGATTTCTTCATGAGACCCGATCTGACAGCTTTGCCAATGCCCGTACTGTCAGAAACCTATTTGAAAAGCTTCTGGCAATACAGGCTGACAGATTAGCTGATTTTGAAACCGTTAGTGATGATGATCTGTCTGCAATAACAGAAGAAGATTTAGATAAAATCGACCTCAATGAACTTATGAGGTGATTTCTAGCTGTACCGCCTATTTTTTCTGACAACCAGTGATAATGCGAAGAAGGCTATACCAAAGCAAAGCACAATTGCCATATCTGATAAAACAGGCTTAATATAGGCAAAATCAAAATGTGTCAGTTGCGCGATTTGATTATTAGCTTTTACATACCAATAGGTAGGTGTAAAGCTCCCTAGTCTTAGGGCTGTACTTCCCAAAAGATCAGCCGGAACAAATACACCGCTTAAAAAACTGCTTCCTAAAACGACGACATTTGTGATAGCAGATATAGCTTGGTTTCCCTTTGCCACACTTCCTATCAAAAATCCCATGCCTGAGCCGCAGAAGGCGAATATAAAAGAGCTAATGATAAAATAAAGAGTATTTAAAGTGAGAATATTTTTAGAGTCAATAATAAAGCAGAATATAACCATTATTAGCCATGAAACTGTAGAGAAGGTTAAATTAGCTAAAATGAACTGCACATTGGCAGCAGTGTCACTTACTGGGGAGCAGCCCATTCTTCTTTTTAAGTCTCTGTCATTATAGGATATCATTAAGGCAGACATTCCCAGAATAAGGATTGAAAGCAAGGAATAAGCCAAATAATTAAAAAATAAATTACTATAGTTTGAGTTTGATTTTTCTTCTGCATAGGGGATATTCACATTTGTTTCTTCCGAAAGATTATCTTTTAAATATGAGATTAGTTCCTCCTGAGTAATGTCATCCATATGCTGAATATATAAGCTTGCTGTGTTAAGGTATTTATCTATGGATAAATCAATGTAAGCATTGCTGTAAGAATCAGGTACGATGGTCTTTTCAAGCGCCGGATTTTCGCCACTCATAAAGCTTTGAGTAAAGCCTTGAGGTATTCTGAGAATGTATTCAATTCTTCTAAAGAAAAGTGCATCCTGCAAGGCTTCTATTTCATCGGGAACCTCGACAAAATTAGCAATCTTACCTAGCTCACCCTTAAGTCCTTGTATCAGAGGGCTTTCTTCCTCGTTAATAAAGGCAATATTTGTTTTCACACGTGAAAATGCTTCCTGCTCTCTAACCGATTGTGATGCCGATGAAGACATTATGGAAGATACTAATAAAAACACGATAATATATATTAGTAAGTTCGGGATATTTTTTTTGGTTATTTTCATGCAAAGCTTATAAACTGGCATATTTTCGCCTCCTTAAAATCAGATAGGTGCCGGAAGTGGCTAATATAGTAAAGACTGATAATAAAGCCATATTGAGAAAATATCTTGATAAATTGTCGTAATAGTAAAGACTGTATAAAGCATCTGTTAGTAGGTTAATGGGATTAATATAAGACAGAACGGGTACATTTTGGGCAACAATGTATTTTATATCCTGATACATCATGCCGGCAAGGGTTGAGCCCAGCATTGATATAGTAAGTACGACGGCGACTTTTAAGCCTTCTGATTTTTTCACCGCGGCACTTATAAGAGCACCCATCAGTACACCGGCCATAGAACCGATAATAGTTGTCAGTAATACATATCCTGCTCTATACCCAAAGTCGATTTTTAATACATAGCGCATAAATCCCAGCAGAGCAAGCATTTCAACAAAATGAATAAGTAATGCAGCACATAAGCTGTAGAGAAAAGCTTTTAACTTATGAACCGGTGCCACATTAATTCTTGCAGCTAATGGTGAAATATCAGCTTGAATATCTGTGGTTTCACGCATTCCCAAAAACCCGCCATAAAAACATGCCATTGCGATTAAAGAATAAAAATAATTAAGCATGGTATTTGGTTCTGCGCCTGTTCTTGAAACCTCTTTTATATAATTTTCACGGTCAGCCAGACTACTTAAAACTTCCTGCTGTTTTGCCGGATTACTCATTAAAATTGTGCTGACGGCTGATATTGTCTGAGTATAATTATCGATGTAGCTTTTTATTATGTTTTGGCTTATGCCCGATTCTTTTACTGTTAGCTTTATTGGGGCTTCAACAGTTATATATCCCTTTATTAAATCATCATCAAGGAGTCTTTGTGCTTCCGGGGCTGTTGTAACTGAACAGTTAAATAATCTACTGTCACCTTTTGAGGCTTCTTGTAAAGCTAATCTAAAATATTGATCCCCTTGATATTGTGCATCATCTATAACAGCAATATCTATTACTTCGAAGATTTCATCGCTGCTGATGCTGGAAAAAGCTAGCTGAAAGAATACAGCAAGAACCAGGGGGAATGTAAGAGTCCAGAATATAGTGGTTTTATCTCTTAGTAGGCATTTTAATCTGTATATAAAAATATGCAAAAACATGAGTTATCACCTCTCAATCTCTTAATTCTTTACCTGTTATTTCAAGGAAAACATCGTTTAGTGTAGGTAGCTCCGTGTATATCTTTCCGAATTGGATATTTCCTTTCTTTATAAACTCAAGAACATTTTCCAAATTATTCTTTCCTTTACTGGACTTGATTTCAAGCAAATGCTCTTTAAATTCGACAGATACAATATTGGGAAGACTCCTAAGTTTACTCAAGTGTTCTTCTGAAACATCATAGGCTTCAACTGTGATTTTCTCACCCAATGTAATCATAGCCTTTAGTTCTTCCTTTGTGCCTGTTGCTATTGCCTTTCCTTTATCAATGATCATAATACGGCTACAAATCTGTTCTACCTCCTCCATATAATGAGAGGTGTAAATTATGGTAGCACCATTTTTGTTGAGCTCCTTAATTCCTTCAAGAATTTTATTACGGCTTTGTGGGTCTACGGCAACAGTCGGTTCATCGAGAATAATCAGTTTTGGTTTATGGGCAATACCGCATGCTATGTTAAGTCTCCTTAGCAAACCACCACTGAGCTTTTTGGGATAAAACTTTCTGTAATCATTCAAATCAACAAATTCAATGGCTTCATCAACCAGTTTTTTTCGCAGATTCTTATCCTTCACATATAGACCGCAGAAGTAGTCAATGTTTTCATATACCGACAATTCATTGTAAACCGCCACATTTTGCATTACGATTCCTATATTGCGCTTAATATCATATGACTCAGGTGTCATGGGTTTATCAAAGATCTCGATCTCGCCCTTGTCAAATTTAAGCAGGGACAATATACAATTTATTGCCGTTGTTTTGCCTGAACCGTTTGGCCCCAGAAGGCCAAATATTTCACCTTCTTGGACAGAAAAGGAAAGATGATCCAGAGCAATTAACTCACTATAACGCTTCACAAGGTTTTTGACTTTTATAACCATAATAATCCTCCATATTATATCGTTGGTTTTTATGATACATTTTCAAAAGCTTAAGTTTAAGTGTCGTGAATCACAAAGGTATATGACAGATGTCACAAATCGGAGGCGGGAGGTGAGTGTTGTACCTAAGGCATAATGATGATATTATGCAAGCGTAGGGGGTAACTAATTATGACAAGGAATTACCGTAATGAATAAGTACTCAGGGCTCATTTACAAGCTAATAATATTCGCATGCTGTCTGGCTGTGTACCTTTATCAGACCGATTTAGATATTTATGCGGCAACTGTTCTCATTAGCTTTATATCCGGTTGCTTATTAAGCTACTTTGATGATTACAGAGTAAAAGCATTTATCACAGTCGGGTTCTCAATTGCCGCCTATATTTTCCCCGAATTTATAGTTTTCCTTCCCCTGATTGCTTTTGATATGTTGTTCCACAGTTTACAGGCGGTTAATCTTGTGGCTCTCATTCCGTTAGTAAGTTATTTTAGTAAAGATAATCTCATGGTTCCTTTAATAGTTTCGATTATGGTGATTCTTTCGATTCTTTTAAGATATCAGGTTGAAACAGCTATAAGAGCCGATAACCGACATAAAGAGCTTAGTGATACAGCAAGGGAAATGTCTATACAATTAACAAAACAGAATCATGATCTGATAGAAAAGCAGGACAATGAATTAAATCTGGCTACTATAAACGAGCGTAACCGTATTGCAAGGGAGATACACGATAACGTGGGACACTTATTATCAAGCGCTATTTTACAGTCCGGCGCACTTAAAACAATCAACAGGGATGCAAAGCTTGATAACAATTTTCAAGCTTTAAATGAAACATTGACCCAGGCAATGAACAGTATTAGAAACAGTGTCCATGAGCTTTATGATGAATCTATTGATTTAGAAGTAAAGGTGTCGGAATTAATAGATAATTTTACCTTCTGTGAAATCCATTATAGCTATAGCATTAGCCAAAATCCTGATAAAAAACTGAAGTATGCTTTTATATCCATACTGAAGGAAGCTTTGACTAATATAATAAACCATTCTGATGCAACGCTTGTAATAGTTGCTTTTAACGAACATCCTGCCCTTTACCAATTAATTATCAGGGACAACGGAAAAGTAAAACCTTATAATAATAACGATGGTCTGGGTATAAGGAATATGGTTGACAGGGTCCACTCGTTAGGCGGAAATATCAATATAATAACAAAAAACGGATTTGAAATATTTATATCTGTCCCAAAGGAGGTCTAACAATTGAGGATACTTATCGTTGATGATGATAAATTGGTAACAGCTTCGCTTAAAACTATATTGGAAGCCGATGAAGATATCGATGTTGTAGGTACGGGTTATAGCGCTAATGAAGCGGTCGAATTGTATGACTTGCTAAGGCCTGATGTACTTCTTATGGATATTAGGA
>CAYWXN010000158.1:0-5052 GCA_964462075.1 uncultured Ruminiclostridium sp.
TACCGGGTATGGAGCTTTGTACTGCAGAAGAATTCCATCTTATTTGCTTATTTCCCGGCCTTGAGGAAGCTCTATCTTTCGAAAGGTTTGTCTATGATAACTTATATCCCATTGAAAACAGAGAAGATATTTTTGGTACACAAATAGTAATGGATCATGAGGATAATGAGATCGGTAAAGAGACCCGGATGCTTTCCGGCGCCAGCAGACTGGATACCGAAACAGCTCTTAAAGCGGTAAGAGATCTTAGTGGTGTTGTTTACCCGGCCCATGTAGATCGCCAATCCTACAGTATGCTCAACACTTTAGGCGCAATTCCTCCCGAGTATGGTTTTAAATATTTGGAATTATCTAAAAATTGTGTACTTGATGATTTTTTAAATGATAATCCGTCACTTAATTCATATCAATATATCCGAACATCCGATTCTCATTTTTTATGTGACATACTTGAACAAGAGGTCTCATTTGACCTTAAAGATAAAACAATTGAATCCTTGCTGGCTGTTCTATAGTTTATGTAAAATACAAGGACTAATATTTATTGCTCTTGGGTAAAACCATTGGTATAATTAACAGACACATTCCATCGGAGGTTTCCATGAACACAATTTATAAGGTATTAAAAGCAGAACACTTGAACATTGATACTTTTTTACTCACTGTTGAATCCGGGATGATATCTAAAAAAGCAAGACCCGGCCAGATTGTTAATGTAAAATGCGGTGATGAAAACGGAGTTATTCTCAGAAGACCTATCAGCATTTGTTCAGTCGACCGTGAGAAAGGAACCTTTGATGTTGTTATTCAAATCAGAGGTAAGGGGACGAAAATTCTTTCAAAACACAAAGCCGGGGATGAGATAGATATTATGGGCCCATTAGGTCAGGGCTTTTCTCTATACCCAAAACATAAAAAAATAATAGCCATAGGCGGAGGAATTGGTATTTTTCCGCTGCTACAGCTTCTTAAGGACCATCCGGCCCAGAATAAAAAGGCGATTTTAGGGTTTAGAAATAAATCCTGTGTCATATTGGAAGAAGAATTCAAACAAGCCTGTAATGAGCTTTTCATATCTACCGATGACGGAAGCTACTGTGAGAAGGGCTTTGTTACCGATATTCTGAGAAAAGAGCTGGATAAAGAATCTGCTGATATGTTATTTTTCTGTGGGCCTATGGCCATGATGAAGCTCGGAGTAGAGATTGCTAAAGAATATAATATTCCCTGCGAGGTCTCAATGGAGCAACGTATGGGGTGTGGAATCGGAGCGTGTCTTGTTTGTGTATGCAAGACTAAAAACAACCATGATTGGGATTATACACAGGTTTGCAAGAAGGGGCCGGTTTTTAGCGGAGATAAAATAATTATTGATTGAATCATGCGAGGGTTAGATAAATGAGTGATAATATAAATCTTAAAGTAAATATTGCAGGATTGGAGCTTAAAAATCCTGTTATAGCGGCTTCCGGCTCCTTTGGCTTTGGCCGTGAGTATAGCAGATATTTTGATTTAAGTCGACTTGGAGGTATTGCTGTTAAGGGCTTGACGCCATTGCCCAGAAAAGGGAATCCTCCGCCTCGTATAGCAGAAACTCCTTCCGGTATTCTAAATAGTGTAGGACTTCAGAATCCCGGTGTTCATACCTTCATTGAAAAGGAAATTCCATTTTTAAGATTGTATGATACAGCTATAATTGCAAATGCTTCGGGTAACACTGTTGAGGAATATGAAAGCATGGTAGAGATATTGTCGGACGCCGATGTGGATGCCATTGAACTCAATCTTTCCTGCCCTAATGTCAAAGAGGGCTGTTTAAGCTTCGGAAGCTCGGCCCAGGGAGTTTATGATGTTGTTTCCAGGGTTAAAAGCTATGCGAAAAAACCACTGATTGTAAAGCTTACCCCTAATGTAACAGATATTACAGAGATTGCGAAAGCTGCCGAAGATGCAGGGGCAGACTCGGTTTCACTGATAAACACCATACTGGGCATGGCAATTGATGCAAAAACCAGAAGACCTATATTGGGCAATATCACAGGAGGCCTTTCAGGACCGGCTGTAAAGCCCATAGCACTAAGAATGGTATATCAAGTATCGAAGGCTGTAAAAATTCCTGTTATCGGCATGGGAGGCATTTCAAACGGCACTGACGCCGTCGAGTTCCTTTTAGCGGGTGCATCTGCCGTAATGGTAGGTACTGCGGGTTTCGCAAATCCTATGGCATGGGTCGAAACAATTGAAGGTATTGAGACCTATATGGTGAAAAACCATGTAAGCTCTGTAACTGAGCTTATCGGCGGCTTGATTGTATAAATCCGGATATGTTTGGTAAAGAGACATCAGATATAGCTTTATTGGAGGATAGAGAATATGAATAAATTACTTATAGACTATCTTTTTAAAACAAAAGCCATTAAAGTTTGCCCGAAGGACAAGCCGTTTTGGTATACCTCGGGGAGAATAGGACCATATTATGTGAATACTCATTTCTTATTCGGCAGTGAAGAGAAGGCGAATGCTTTCTTGGCTGACATTGACAACTTGAAAGAGGATAAGCTTTCCTGCTCAAAAGATATACACAGAATATCAAAGGAAAACTATCAAACCGATGAAATCTATAAGGGCACCATTGATGCTCTGGTAGAATATATAAAAGAAAATATTGATATAAACGAAATAGACTTTATCTCCGGTGGCGAAAGGCGGGATTGGTTTTTTTCCTTTATGGTGGCAGAGTTATTAGATAAGCCCCACATTACCCTTTTTAAAGATCTTTCGGCGACTGTTTACGAGAATGGAGAATCATTATTGGCAGGCAAATTCACCGGAGAAAATGTACTGCACATTGCTGATTTAATTACTACGGCTTCCAGCTATGAGCGGGCTTGGGTTCCCGCAATAAGAAATCTTGGCGCGGATATAAAATGGAGTCTTGTAGTGGTAGACAGGCTTCAGGGAGGGAAAGAAGTGTTGACAGGTCTTGGGGTTGAATCCCATGCCTTGGTTGATATTGATGCACAGGTATTTGTGAAGGCTAATGAAAGCGGATATATAGATGAATCCCAATTAAATCTGGTGCTGGATTATATGATGGACTCGGAGGGTTCAATGAAGAGATTTTTAGAGAACAATCAAAATTTCCTCTCCGAAGCGCTTGCGGGCGATGATAAAATTGCACAGCGCGCCCGTTTGCTTGTAGAAAATGATTTTTATCAAGTGAGCTCATTTATCCTGACACTCTGAGCGTAGCAAAGAGTCTTTAGAGTGACGTACAACCCCTTTTTGAAAGAGGATCATATGAAACTACCTGAATTCTTTGAAGAAAACTTCAGAGCCTTAATGGACGCCGACGAATATAAAGATTTTGTAGCGTCCTTTAATGGTAAACGCAATCTTGGGATAAGAGTCAACACTTTAAAAATAAAGCCCGATGTTTTATTAATTCTCATAGGAAAACAGCTTGAGCCCATACCATGGATTTCAGAGGGTTTTTATTTTTCCGAGGGCGAATCCTTCGGAAAACTGCCGGCTTATCACGCAGGATTGTATTATATTCAGGAACCCAGTGCCATGATGCCTGCCCGGGCTTTGTGTCCCGAACCCGGCGAGAAGGTATTGGACCTTTGCGCCGCACCGGGAGGAAAGACTACCGCTTTAGGTAATATGATGCAAAACAGAGGACTGCTCGTATCGAATGATATCAGCCCAAAACGCATCCAGCCGCTGGTTAAGAACATTGAGCTCATGGGTCTTACCAATACCTTTGTTGTTAATGAAAGCCCTGATAAGCTTCGACATATTTATCCGGAATATTTTGACCGCATACTTCTCGACGTGCCATGCTCCGGCGAAGGTATGTTCAGAAAGGGAAATGATGCTGTACAAAGCTGCTCACGCTTTATAAGTGATGAGTGTGTAACCATTCAAAGAGAAATAGTAAATTCGGCTTATGATATGCTAAAGCCCGGAGGCACCATTGTATACTCAACATGTACGTTTAATCCCCATGAAAATGAAGAGAACATTGAGTTTTTTATAAAGAATTACGAGCTTGAGGTTGACAAGCTTGAACCCATAGGAGGCTTTGAGCCGTCCCGAGGTGAATGGACAAATTCAAAGGATACGTCCCTAAGCGGAGGTCTACGTTTATGGCCTCATAAAGCAGACGGAGAGGGCCATTTTGTGTGCCGCCTTATAAAAAAGGGAATAAAAAGAGAGAATGAAGCTATTAGTATTACTTTAGGTTATACCTCAAAGGAAGCAGAAAAAGCGGCACAGGCTTATGAAGAGTTTTCGGGGGAAAACATGAACAGTGTTGAGCATGGAATTTTTCACCTCAGAGGGAGTAGCCTGTATAAGCTTCCTCAATACCTTGAAAAGCTTCCTGCCGTTAGGTGGGAAAATGCGGGACTATATCTGGGAGAATATAAAAAAGGGCGATTTGAGCCCTCACAACCCTTGGTTATGGCCTCTAAACGGGAAGACTTCAAGAGAATAATAAGGTTTGATAAAAATGATCAGAGTATAATACGGTATTTAAAAGGTGAAACACTTTTTAACAAAGGAGATAGGGGATTTGCGGCGGTATGCTATGAAGATTTCCCCTTAGGTTGGGTAAAACAGGACGGAGAAATGCTTAAAAACCTTTATCCCAAGGGCTGGAGGATGATGTAATGCCAAAATTGAGGCTCGATAAATATTTAAAGGACCAGGGTATTGCCTCCCGAAGCGAAGTTAAGGAACTAATAAAAAAAGGGCTGGTTTTGGTAAACGATGTGACGGTAAATGACCCCGGTACCCATGTTAATACCGAAGAGGACATTATAAATGTCAAAGGGGTGCAGATTGATTACCAAAAGTATGTATATTATATGCTTAACAAGCCCAAAGGAGTAATAACAGCTACAGAGGATAAAACTCTTAAAACCGTATTGGATCTATTCCCGGACGAAATAAGGCGTAGAGAAGTTTTCCCGGTAGGCCGGCTGGATAAGGATACCGAAGGCCTTTTGCTTATAACAAATAACGGAGTTTTTGCCCATAACCTGC
>CAYWXN010000159.1:0-4933 GCA_964462075.1 uncultured Ruminiclostridium sp.
AGAACTCCCGCCAGGGAAATGCCAAGAGAGATTGCCGAACTTTATGATCCAAAATCAGGGCGACTAATGACGGTCTTAACCACTAAGCCCGGTGTCCAGTTTTATTCGGGAAATCATGTTAAAGGTGCCGGAAAAGGCAAGGGCGGTACTATATATGATAAATGGCATGGCCTATGTCTCGAAACACAGTATTTCCCTAACTCCATGAAATATAGCCATTTTCCGTCTCCCGTACTTATTGCCGGCCAAACTTATCATCAAGTGACAATTTACAAGTTTAGTACGAGATAATACAGGATTGACCAAATGAAAAATATCATTGATTATGTAAAAAATGAAATGAGCGGCTTTGAAACTAAAAAATTCAAAGCCGTAGACAGCCTGGTACTATCGCAGTTCTCCTATATCTATTTTGAACGCCTTGTACCGGGCTTTTCAAATGAATCATCTCCGGTTCGCATAGGGGATCTATTAAAGGCTGAGCATTTCAGCACTATGCTTAATGGTGTCTTGTTTTATGAAAACAACCTGAATCTTTTATATGCCCTTGCAGCAAGCCCCAGATTCAGAGATATAAAAATGAATTTTTATGTCAGTAAGCTTGATTATAAGCAAGAAAAGCAATTCTCAGCCGTGACATATCAAATAGGTGACCAGACCTTTTACATCTCATATCGCGGAACCGATATGACCTTTGTCGGATGGAAAGAAGACTTTAATATGGCCTTTCAAAGTCCTGTCCCCTCTCAGGAGGAGGGTGTTGAATATATCAATGCAGTAGGAGAATTGCTGAGCGGTGATATAATAGTAGGCGGTCATTCAAAAGGTGGGAATATTGCAGTTTATTCGGCTATGAAGTGTAATCCTGCCATTCAAAACAGAATACTTGATGTTTATAGTCACGACGGCCCCGGCTTTAAGGACAGTATTTTTCATTCTCCCGAATATATAAGAATAAAGGACAGGATACACAAGATATTACCGCAATCCTCTATTGTCGGTATGCTATTGCAGAGCCAGGAAAGCTATAAGGTTATAAAAAGCCGCAGGTCCGGTATCATGCAGCATGATCCCTTTACATGGGTAATTGAGAACGATGATTTTCATTATGTTGAGAGTATCTCTAACAGCTCCCTTAATATGAATAAGACAATAAACGAATGGCTCTCCAATATTTCCGATGAAAAACGCGAATTGTTTATAGACGCACTTTTTCAAACCATAAACTCAACGAATGCTAAATCCATAGGAGATTTGTCCGAGGTTCATATAAAGGATTTTGCAGTAATACTCAAAGCTTTCAGAAGCATTGACAGTGAAACAAGAAAGTTCCTCTCACAGACCATTAGGGACCTCATTGTACTTTATGTAAAGAACCTGAATCCCTTGAATAAGCAGAATTAGGCGGTGCGACTGCAACAATTCTGTTCAAAACACTATTCACCAGACTATGCGAAAACTATCAAAGCTGCGATACCTCACTGTGAAGCGCTGCATACACACCGCCCCTTTCAATGAGCTCCTGATGGGTGCCCTGTTCTTCAATGCCATTTGCTGTCAAAACAATTATATTGTCTGCATTCTTAATAGTGGAAAGCCTGTGGGCTATAATCAGGGTTGTTCTTCCCTTTGTAAGTAATTTTAACGATTCCTGAACAAGCCTTTCGCTCTCATTGTCCAAAGATGATGTGGCTTCATCCAAAATTAGTATAGGAGGATTTTTAAGAAATGCTCTTGCAATAGACACTCTCTGCTTTTGGCCGCCCGAAAGCCTTATTCCCCTTTCTCCCACAAAGGTGTCATATCCGTTTTCAAGCTCCATAATAAAATCATGGGCATTAGCAAGTTTTGCAGCCTGTATGATTTCTTCCCGTGACGCGTCCGGTTTTCCGTAAATAATGTTTTCCCCGATAGTGCCCGAAAATAAATAAACATCCTGTTGAACTACGCCAATATTACGCCGCAGGGAAGCAAGCGTAAGACTTCTGATGTCCTTGCCGTCTATGGTAATGGAACCTTCGTTAACCTCATAAAAACGTGGTATAAGATTACAGAATGTTGTTTTGCCGCTTCCCGAAGGACCTACTAAAGCTACAGTCTCGCCTTTATTAATGGTAATATTTATATTCTTTAATACCTCTGTTTTATCGTTATAGCTAAAGGCAACATTTTTAAAGTCAATCTTCCCTTCGACATTTTCAAGCTCGACAGCACCCTCAACATCCTCGATTTCCGGCTTTGTATTGATGATCTCCAAAAACCTGTCGAACCCGGTCATCCCTTTCTGAAGAGCTTCTGTGAAATTCACCAGTTTGTCTATCGGATTTAAAAATACATTGATAAACAGAATGTATGCGATAAGGTCCGATGTTGAGATCTTATTTTGGCTTAAAAATATCCCTCCCAAAACGAGCACACTTAAGTATAGAATTCCCTGTAGAAACTGGTTGCCCGAAAAGAATTGGCCCATTATTATATAGCTGTCTTCCTTGGTTTCTAGAAATTGCAGGTTACCATTATTAAACTTCTCTCTTTCAATTTTCTCGTTGGAAAATGATTTTACCACCCGAATTCCGGAAAGGCTGTCCTGAGTTTGGGCATTTACCACCGCAATCTTCTCTCTGTTCTTTGCAAACACAGAACGCATTTTTAGGTTGTAATGTGCTGTAAAAGCAACAATGATCACCATTAAAGCCAATAATATCAGCGTCAACTGAACATTCATTGTAAGCATTATGATAACTGCACCTATAATTTTAATCGCTGATATAAACAGATCCTCGGGTCCGTGATGGGCAAGCTCTGATATGTCAAAAAGATCGTTTGTTATCCTGGACATAAGCTTTCCTGTATTGGCATTATCATAGAAGGAAAAGGATAGCTTCTGAAGATGATTAAATAAATCACTTCGCATATCCGATTCCATTCTGGCTCCCATAATATGCCCCCAGGAGGTTATATAGTGCTGGCAAAAATATCTGATAATATAAAGTACTAAAAGACCCAGTCCCGTAAAGAGTATTATTTGGAGCATGTTTTGGGGGCGGATACTGTAAACTTCGTCCATCAGATATTTTACAAGCGTCGGAAATAATAAGTCTATACCCGAAAGAATAAGAGCACAGAACATATCCATAAAAAACATGTTTCTATATGGTCGGTAATATGAAATGAACTTCTTTAATTTACTCATAAATTGTTTGTGTCCTCCATTGAACGTATCTATTATTCTACTATTTCAAGTGCTTAAAATCAATCTATTACAGCATTCTCCCGCGCACATATCTATAGCAATCGGCTATTTATATTTTATTAGGTGTTGATAAATGTAATGAAAAATTGTGAATAAGACATACTAAATCATGATTCATACTCTAAAATTCATGAATGATAAAGGAGAAGTAAAAATAATGGCTAAACAAACAATGGATGGAAACCAAGCAGCCGCCTATGCCTCCTATGCTTTTACTGAGGTAGCTGCTATCTTTCCAATAACTCCGTCCTCTCCCATGGCAGAGATGGTGGATGAATGGTCGGCGCATGGTAAAAAAAATATATTCGGTCAAGAAGTCAAGGTGGTAGAAATGCAGTCTGAGGCCGGTGCAGCCGGTGCTATGCACGGCTCTCTTGCGGCCGGTGCCCTGACAACTACTTATACAGCGTCACAGGGATTGCTCCTCATGATTCCGAATATATACAAGATGGCCGGCGAATTGCTTCCCGGTGTTTTACATGTCTCTGCAAGAGCATTAGCAACCCATGCCCTGTCTATCTTTGGAGATCATCAGGATGTTATGGCATGCCGCCAGACCGGGGTGGTTATGCTTGCATCTACCAATGTCCAGGAAGCTATGGACTTAGGATGTATCGCACATCTATCTGCTATAAAGGCAAGACTTCCCTTTCTCCACTTTTTCGACGGCTTTAGGACTTCTCATGAAGTCCAGAAAATAGATGTTATTGACTATGAAGCGCTTTCAAAAATTGTAGATTTTGGTGCTATAAGCGAGTTCAGGTTCAGAGGGCTTAACCCGAATCATCCTGTGGTGCGGGGTACGGCTCAAAATCCGGATATATATTTCCAAGGCCGTGAAGTTCAAAACCGATTTTTTGATGATGTTCCAAATATAGTTGAGGATTATATGAATCAAATAAAAGAGCTAACCGGACGAAGCTACCATCTCTTCGACTATTACGGAGTCAGGGACGCCGAAGATGTGATCGTTGCCATGGGGTCGGTATGCGATACAATCCAAGAAACGGTTGACTACCTTAATCAAAAAGGTGAAAAGGTAGGAGTATTAAATGTCCATCTTTATCGTCCATTTTCAGAAAAGCACTTCTTTGAGGCTATCCCCAAGACAGTGAAAAAAATTGCTGTTTTAGACAGAACCAAGGAGCCGGGGGCGTTAGGGGAACCTCTATATCTGGATATAGTCAAGCTGTATCAGAAACAAAGCACAAGGCCGATTATTGTAGGCGGGCGTTACGGCTTGGGTTCAAAGGATACAACGCCGTCCCAAATAATATCAGTATTTAATAACCTGAAGTCGGAATCCCCCAAAGACAACTTTACCATTGGAATTGTGGATGATGTAACTTTCCTTTCCCTAGAAGAAAAGGATATTGTGGACACAACCCCTGAAGGCACCGTCAGTTGTAAGTTCTGGGGATTAGGCTCAGACGGTACTGTAGGAGCTAATAAAACTGCTATAAAGATTATCGGAGACAATACAGATAAATATGTGCAAGGATACTTTTCCTATGACAGCAAAAAATCCGGCGGTTCTACCATATCCCATTTAAGATTTGGTCCAAGTCCGTTAAGATCACCCTATCTTGTTTATCACGCAGATTATATAGCATGTCACAATAAATCCTTCATATATAATTTTGATATATTAAAGGGACTAAAAAAGGGCGGAACCTTTGT
>CAYWXN010000160.1:0-4904 GCA_964462075.1 uncultured Ruminiclostridium sp.
ATATAAAAATGGATTCAGACATGAGGTGTGCATTATGAAAAAATTTAGAGTTATAGCTGTGATAATGATTTTGGCGCTTATGATGTGTTCCTGCGGCTCCGCTAAAACTACCGGAGATGATATGGAAGAGGATCTAACACCGACAAGCAGCCTAACTATCGATGAAGAAGAAGCGGCTGTACTCAACGAGAAGGTGCCGGTGATCCTATATTTTGGTGATGAACAGCAAACAAAACTGATAAAAGAGATTCGTTATGTTGACATCAAGGAGGCAAAAAAAGGCGCCGAAACTCTTGCTTCGGTTATGGTTAAAGAACTGATCAAGGGTCCTAAAGCTGAAGGCCTTTCTCCGCTTATTGCAGAAGGAACTACTTTACGAGCGCCGGTAACAATTGCTGAAAGGGTTGCAACGGTAGATTTCACAAAAGAATTTATAGATAACCATCCCGGAGGGAAAGTTCTTGCCGAACTTACAGTTTATTCAATTGTTAACTCTCTTACCGAAATGAAAGAAATCGAGAGGGTTAAAATTACAATTAACGGTAAGGCAACAAAGAATTTTAAGGATAATGTAACCTTAAACAGTAACTTTCCGAGAAACGATGCTATTGTCAATAAAGAGGTGGGACTTGCGCTGCCTGAAGATAGCGGCCTTACCCCGGTAGGTAGTATTGATGAAGATGTAATTCTTGATATTGAAGATGAAGAAGAAGAACCGCTTGAATAATACAGGTGTGTAAAGTATAATTTATTAAAAAGAAGTAGGTTGTTATAGGACCATATTAGGGGAGCATAAAAAGCTCCCCTTGCAACTGTTTGTGGAGGTTGTTCGGTGAGTAAAATAAAAGTAACTGTCCTCTTTGGAGGCCAATCCTCGGAACACGAGGTTTCAAGAATATCCGCCCAGTGCGTACTTGAGAATATAGATAGAAATCGTTATGAAATTCAGACAATAGGGATAACTAAGAATGGTGAATGGCTCAGGTATGAAGGCGATATTAATTTAATAGGGTCAGGTCAATGGGAACAAGCGGCACGAAGCTTGCTTCAGAAAAAAATTGACGCCGGTGTATTAAGCAAGGATATTATAAATGCTCCAACCTGTAAGGAACTAGTCAGTTTTAATGATGAACACAATGCTGAAGGAGTTATTGATGTTGTATTTCCTGTTCTTCATGGCCCCAACGGTGAGGATGGTTCTGTGCAGGGCTTACTCCAACTGGCTGACGTTCCGTATGTAGGCTGTAATATATTATCATCGGCAGCGGGCATGGATAAGGAGTTTTCCAAATTAGTCTTTGCTAATGCCGGAATCCCTCAGGCTGATTATATAAAAGTCATGAGGTCAGAAATTGATGATCAAATGGATGATATCATAGACAGTGTTACAAAAAAGCTAGGTTGGCCGTGCTTTGTAAAGCCCGCCAATGCCGGTTCATCGGTAGGTGTAAGTAAGGTAAAAAGTCCTGATGACCTGATGGCAGCCCTTAAATACGCTGCCAAATATGATTCAAAAATACTAATTGAAGAGTTTATTAAGGGAAGAGAGGTGGAATGTGCTGTTTTAGGTAACGATAACCCTATAGCATCTACTGTCGGAGAAGTCCTTCCCAGTAATGAATTTTACGACTATAATGCAAAGTATATAGATTGTAAATCAGACACAATAATTCCTGCAAATATTGAAAAAAAGGTAATGGAACAAGTAAGGGAATATGCTATAAGGGCTTTTAAAGCATTGGGTTGCTCCGGGCTTTCCCGAGTTGATTTTTTTGTGGAAGAATCGGGCCGAGTTGTATTAAATGAAATTAATACGATGCCGGGCTTTACTAACATAAGCATGTATTCAAAGCTCTGGGAGGCCAGCGGTATCCCGTATTCGGAGCTGATAACAAAACTCATTGATTTGGCATTTGAGAGCTACCAGCAAAGGACTCGCTCATATGAAAGGAAGTAAATGTGGAAAAACAAGTTTTAATTACGGTTAACAGTGTTATCGATGATTCTTCGGGAGAATCCGATAAAATGAGCTTTATCACCGAGGGGATTCTCTCCAAGGAAGATAATGATTATATCGTAAGTTACGAAGAAAGTGAAATTACCGGCCTTGGAGGAACGACCACAACTCTAAGGGTTAATAAGGACTCTGTATCATTAACAAGACACGGAAATGTTGATACCATGATGTTTTTTGAAGTGGGAAAAACACATCTCGCCGACTATGACACTAAATATGGAAGCGTCATGTTAGGAATTACAGCAAAAAACGTAGATATCAATTTCAATGAATCGGGCGGGGACATAAAAGTTGATTATATACTCGAATATAATCGCGCCTATGGCGGAAAAAACAGCCTTTATGTTAACGTAAGTGAGCGGAAAAATTAATTACACAAGAAAACGAAAATGGGGTTTTAGGTGATGAACAATATTTTTGAAAAAATACGGGAACAGCTTTTAAAGGTTGTGAAAGAGGCTTTTACGGCCTGTGCAAACAAAGGAAGCCTTCCAAATATCCAAATAGAGGATATTTTAATTGAAACTCCCCGTGAGCGAGGCTTTGGTGATTTTTCAACTAATATAGCCATGCAGGTTTCCAAACAGACTAAAATGCCGCCCAGAAAAACCGCTGAGCTTATAGCCTCCGAGTTTGATTTTTCCGGAACATATATTGAGAAAACAGAGGTTGCAGGGCCTGGATTCCTAAATTTTTATCTTAAAAAAGACTGGCTCTATGACTCATTGCACATTATTCAGGAAAAGCAAGATAAATACGGAGAGGTCGAGTTAGGGAAGGGAATTAAGGTAAATGTGGAATTTGTCAGCGCCAATCCCACCGGACCGCTTCATATGGGCAATGCCAGAGGCGGTGCTTTGGGCGATTGTCTGGCCAGTGTGCTTACAAAAGCAGGATATGATGTAACAAAAGAGTTCTATATAAATGATGCCGGTAATCAGATTGAGAAATTCGGCATTTCTTTGGAAGCACGTTATCTCCAAATTATTCTGGGTGAAGATCAAGTGGAGTTCCCAGAAGACGGATATCAGGGAGAGGATATTTTAGCCCATGCCAGAGCCTATTTTGAACAGAACGGAGATATTCTCATCAAAAAATCCCCCGAGGAAAGGCGCAAGATATTGGTGGATTACGCTCTTCCTCTAAACATAAAAAAAATACACGAAATTCTGGAATCCTACGGAGTTAGCTATGATGTATGGTTTTCGGAGAAATCATTGCATGAAAGCGGTGCCGTAAAAAAAGCCATTGATTTTCTCACCGAAAGCGGCTATACGGTTTTAAAGGACGATGCAATCTGGTTAAACGGAGAAAAGCTCGGCCTTGAGAAAGATGAAGTATTAGTTAGGAATAACGGTATTCCCACATATATGGCAGCTGACATAGCCTATCATTACAATAAATTTATTACCCGGGGCTTCGACTGGGCTATAGATTTATGGGGCGCAGACCATCATGGGCATGTTGCTAGAATGAAGGCGGCAATGGAGCCCTTCGGCGTTAAGAGCGATAGGTTGGAGGTTGTACTGTTCCAGTTGGTAAGGCTTTACCGTAACGGTGAACTGGCTCGTATGTCAAAAAGGACCGGTAAAGCAATTTCTTTGGAAGACCTTCTTGAAGAAGTCGGTAAGGATGCTGCACGTTTCTTCTTTAATCTTAAAACTTCAGGCAGCCATTTAGATTTTGATTTGGATTTAGCTGTTAAGCAATCAAATGATAACCCTGTATTCTATGTACAATATGCTCATGCCCGTATTTGCAGCCTTATAAGGAAACTCAAAGAAGAAGGGGTAGAACCAAAGCCCATTGGTTCTGTGGAGCTCTCATTATTAAAGGAAAATGAAGAGATTGAGCTTATTCGAAGGCTTTCGGAATATCCCGAAGAGATTGCACTTTCGGCTAAAAGTTTAGAACCGAGCCGCTTAACGCGTTATGTTATGGATGTTGCGGCTAATTTTCACAGTTTCTATAATGCTTGCCGTGTCAAGGGCGAGGATGAGGGACTGATGATGGCAAGAATCATTCTGGTTGATTGCACCAGAATTGTGATAAAAAATATTCTAGATCTAATAAAAATTGAAGCACCAGAAAAAATGTAGCAGACATTTGCATGGTAAAGATGTATTAACGGAGGGAAGTAATATGAGTTTATTTAAAGATTGGCAAGAGAGACTGCAAAACCAAGGTACAAATGAGAATCAAAAGTTTTTTGAAACCTATATTGAGAAAGAAACACAGGCCTATAAAGCAATTCTTTCATCGGGTACGGCGAGCCTTACAGGCAGGGTTGACGAGCTGGCAAAAAAATATGATATGGACAACACAACTTTTATAGGCTTCTTAGACGGCATTAATACAAGTCTTGACAGTAGCCTGGACTTGGAAACTCTCACAGAAGAAAGTGAAATTGATAAAAGCATATTACTTTATAAGCTCTACTACAACATGCTAAATGCAAAAGCTAATTGGCTTTATGAGCTTGAGGAATGGAACGATTTATTATCAGCCGAGGAACGCACATCCATTAGGAAGAAGTTCAACGAGGACCATCGAGCAGTCAGTACAAAGGTTGGAAGAAATGAGCCGTGCCCTTGTGGAAGCGGGAAAAAATATAAGAAGTGCTGTGGTGCATGATGTCAGTTTTTATGTAGTAGACATTAGCTACCACTAGAGGAGGTCAGTATGTTAAAGGTTAAAAATTTAACAAAGAAGTATGAAAAGGTTTTAGCTGCTAACAAGGTATCATTTGAAATCAACAGCGGAGAGATTGGCGTATTAATAGGACCCAACGGTGCGGGGAAAAGCACCACCATTAAGTCAATTGCAGGCCTATTGCGTTTTGATGGGGAAATCTCAATAGATGGTAAGCCTAATAAGAGCGTTGAAG
>CAYWXN010000161.1:0-4899 GCA_964462075.1 uncultured Ruminiclostridium sp.
CAGGCCTATGCTATTATCGTTTGGCAATGTAATCCCTGCGTAGGCACTATAATAATCATATTTATTTAACAATCCAAATAAATTCGTGTATAATGCTTTTCCAATACCTTTGCGGTGGTAATAGGGCGCAACGTAAATAGAAACATCCACACTATATCTATAGGCTGACCTTGTGCGATGTTTTGACGCGTAAGCATAACCAACAACTTTACCGTCAACCTCACAAACGAGATAAGGAAATTGATTCTTAATTCTCTCTATTCTTTCGGTGAATTCTTCTATTGTAGGTACCTCTGTTTCAAAGGTTATGACAGTGTCGGTTATATAAGGTGCATAAATAGCCAGTACATCAGCCACATCCATTTTACTTACAGGTCTTATCGTCATGTTCATTCTTCTTTTAGCACCTTTCATTCTCAAAATTTTATAATACTATAACGCACCTTATTTGCATCGGCCTTAAGTTTTCACTAAATCCTGGAATCTGCTTCAGACGTTGCCGCTAAATCCATAGAACTTGTAGATTCAAGAAAATTTTCTGAATTTGTTCAGCCCGGCAGTGTGAAAAGTCCTTTTTTCATACTGTAAATCTAATGTGGTAAAACTTCTCATAATCATTCTCCTACTTATTTTATATTTACGGGTATTACTTGCTCCCGCATGCAAGCAATTTAGACACATTAGACGCAGAACCGTCCCCTGTCCTCCCCTGTCCTCCTATGAATTGCTTTTGTTGAATTCAAAAAGAGAAAAAATCGGTTCAAACATTTCTTCTGAGCATAAATCAAAAACGATTGGAAAGTACTTCAGTTTTCCCATTTGTTTTGAATTCGCTATCATCTGCTTTAACTCATCATCAAATGGAAGACTTAAGACATCTAAACGTGCTTTTTCAGGAACAAAAATAGTCACTTTGAAAAAGCTGTCCCAAATCGATAGCCAAAAAACAGTCTTTTCTTTTTTACCACCACGAGCACCGATCCATTTATAGAGTCCTTTTGCCAGCCAAGCCTTACCATCATTGTAGTAACGCCATTCCAACTGAATATCATGATTCACAAGTTGGTTGATAAGCTTCGTATAAGCGCTGTTTGCTTCTCCAAGCGCTTTAGCAATAACGTCACTAGATGGTTGAATATCAGGATTTCTAAGTAATTGTTCCTTGGTTGTTTTCATACCATAAATACCTCCCTCACTACAGGTTTAGTGGCATATTTCGAGTCGGAAATTTTATTTCATCATCTGAATAAAGAGCTGCACCAGAGAGGGATCAAACTGGATTCCCGCTTTATGATTAATTTCCAGTAAAGCTTTTGTCTCAGGAAATAAGGATAAAACGCATCAAGAAAATAATTTAATGCAATTATTGACCAGCCGGTAATCCAAAGTACCAGAAAACATCTGCGTTCAAACATAAAAAAATAGGCATATAACATCAGCAAGACTGCAATAGAACCAAGCGATGCAATTAATAATAGAGTAGATGCATCCATAATATCTCCTAGCAAGTTACACAGTTGCCTAAACAAATTTTGTAAATAGTCCACTAAAATATTAAAACCAATTCAGGCATATCTACTATATCAGGAAAATCATGATAATGTCATCACAAATATGTTTAAGTCCGTTAAAAAATCGTGTTTTCTTGAGTAAATATTAATTGATTTTCATCGGAGTCGTTATTTAAAGCCTCTTGTAGGTTTCCTTTAGCAATAGTGCATCCTTCTCGACCATCGGGCCTTCAGAAATAGTACATCCTTTTACATTAAACTTCTTTATTGCTTTAAGGCAATCAACATAGTTGAAGTCACTTTGTAATAACGGGAGGTGGTTTCGCTCGCCTTTCTCATTGTAATTCACCCCTCCCATATGAATATGTAAATCATCTAATAACTATTAACAGCCACTCTAGTTTGCTACTTGGGTAAATTATTGACAACGAAGTATTTAAACGTCTCTACTTCACCTTCAATTAATTTATCCAGATTTCTACGCTTTAGTCCAATAAAGCCTAGCTTTTGAAGAACACGTTCTTATCACAACAAGGTGAAAGAACGACAACAATGATGCACTTATCAGCACTCCCCCGATAATGTCTGTCAGCCAGTGAACTCCGGAAATCAATCTGCCTACTACGGTAACTAAAATTATAGCAGTCAATATTACGAAAAGCGTCTTTCGCAAGTTGTCATTTCGAATATACTTATCAAAAACCATCAAAGCACTTCCCATAACGACACATACAAGCATTGTGTGTGATGACGGAAATGAAGGTTCTGGTGCAGTACACCCCGGGACTAAGATTGGTCTGTAGTTTACCGGTACGGTCTCAAAGAAAATATATAAGCATATAACTATTATGTAAAGAACACCTAGCGATAGTATTTCTCTATCCACTTTAAAAAGACTTTTTCGTTTTATCAACTGTACCAGACCTGTTATCGCAAATATCATACAGACAACTATCGCAGAAATACCAAGCCAATCTGTAATTTCGTACCAGCCAAGATTAACACCTGTCAGGTTAAAGAAGTACTCATTTAAATGTGACAGCCCCACACTTGTTTTCTCAGGACCAATCGGTCTTACATCCATGACACATACAGCGGTAATGAACAATACCGTGACACAGATAAGCGCAATTGCCAAATCCAAAGCTATTTTTGTTTCTTTTTTCATTTGTGATACCTCCAATGATATTCTTTCCTCCTAAAAGGGCAATTCTATTATTGGAGATATATAGCTTTAATTCAAGAAACGCGCTGTCACATACATGACACGATTCGTATCATTTATTTTTCAATATTAATAATCCTTTAGCAACAAGAAGAAACAGGCAAAGGCAGCCGGCATATGGCTGTCTGGAAAGCATGAACAGCAAAATCGCAAAGACTAAAAGTCCCATACCGGTGAGAATTCTGTGCTTGTTCCATTGGTGATTATCGAATCTATTCAATATCAAAGTGCAAATCCCATTCGCCACTATCAGTAATGCAAATATTATGTACAATATCTTTTGCCACGCATCTGTATCGCTTAAAGCAAGTAGATTAACAGAATCTATCTGTGTCATACCCTGCTGTCCAAAAAGCGGAAGAATAAATATGAGAGCCATCATGCAATCGATTATTCCGCATGCTTTTGTTATTTTCTTTTCAGATTGTTTACTGAGATCTGACTCTGCAAGGGATACCAGTTCTTCAGTTCCTATAAGTTCATCAACGGTTACACGAAAATATCCGGCTATCGATTTAAGTGAATCAATACTGGGGTAACCCCTTCCGGATTCCCACTTTGAAACTGCGGTTCTTGAAACATAAAGCTTCTCAGCCAGCTCCTCCTGTGTTAAATTATCTTGTTTTCTGAGGATCTGGAGTTTTTCGCTAAATTCCATTTGCTACTCCTTCCATTTCAGGTAATGCTTTTATTTTTTCAGCAATATCCGTTCCATGCAATGGAACAAATTTTGAGAATATCTCCATAACAGGAAAGTTCCATATCTTTATTACATTCTTCAAAGGTGTAAACATCGTCGATGAAGTTTTTAGATTATGCTTATTAACCAATTATCGAGAAATGTAAGCTGTTCTTCAGTGTGGAACCAATGCTCACCATCTTCCATAATCAATTTCTTCTCTCGTTTCCCACAGAGTAGCTGCTTTATAGTCTAAACCAAATACATCATAATCATTGAAAAATGGTTTGTAATGTTCTACTTCTTCTGCATTACCACCTTTTCCATGTATATATAATACGGCTTTCTTCACAACAGTCACCTCAACGAATACAAATACACAGATGAATCTCGAAGGGTCTTCGATTTCCTCAACTTGATGCCCGCCAATCACGACAAAACCTCCGTGATTATAAGCGCATTGACAAATAAAACCTATCATATAAGAACATTGCTTACAGCCGTTATGAACGCTTCGATACCTTGCTCGATAATATCTATTAAAATTACCTGTTCCTCAAAATCCGGTGTAGAAATTAAGGTGCATTCTAAGATGGCATCTTGATTTTTATCGTCATGAAATACTGTAATCCCATCAAAAGATTTACCGCGAAATACATGCCCATATTGCTTGGATACTTCTCTGTTTCTGGCGGAAAGCCATACTTCAAAGTTTCCTTTCTCGTGTAAGTAGACTATGGCAATCTTAAGTCCCTTATCCTTTAAAGGTTTTGTGCTTAATGAAAAATACGACATGTCCATATAACCCTGGTATATGTTACTTGTGTCGTAATACGGATATTTTTTAACGAAATCAGCTCTTAATTTACCAATGAACTCCATTATTCCCTTATATGCAATCTGTATTTCACCCTGCTGCAAATGACAAGTATACTCGCTTATAAGCTGATTCAAAGTTTTCATATATATCCACCCTGTCTAACAAAATCTATCAAGCAATGGTCTTTTGACACATATCCGCCACCGACCACGCATATCATTATAATGGAAACCATGCCGCAAGCACCATACAATGAAGCAATCTTTTCCCAAATTATTTAGCTATCATTGGTACAGCGGCAAAGTATACAGTTCTTTACTGTTCATGCCAAAGCAGTCTTTAATAACCTTTTCATAGTATTCCAGTGGTTTATTAATAAACTCATTGTCCTTCGTACCAAACGCATCATTAAACATATCTATACCGTTAGGGTCAAATTCTTTCTCGCCGGTAATAGAGAACACCTTTAGCCAGGCTTCCTTTCCGCCCTTTTCTAAATTAATAAAATATTTCTCTTCTGCGTTAAAATATAAAATCGTCAATTGATATCCGTTAAAATTTGAGTCCAAGAATGACATGTTCCAGTCAACGAGTTCTACCGTTGCTTTTTTATCCCATTCCGGTCTGTGAATATGAATGCTCAGCGTATTGTTCACATACTCAC
>CAYWXN010000162.1:0-4897 GCA_964462075.1 uncultured Ruminiclostridium sp.
TATTCTTTTATATATATCTTATGTTTTTGAATATTTTCCCGCTTATAAAGTTGCAATTCCTATTATTTCTTGCTAAAATTGTTTCACAAAAATCAAATTATTAATACAATGAGTATTAAAACCAAAAGAGAGAGATTCATTGAGGTGGGCGGAAACAGGGTACAGATGGTAATTGATAAAATAGATAATCTATCCAAGTGTGCAAACAAAAGGAACTATGAGTTTACCCAGAATGATATTGATAAAATGTTTAAAGCCATTTCTGACAGACTCAAGAATACTAAGGCTAAATTTGAGTCTGAACTAATTTCAAAGAATAAAGAAAAAAGAATATTCAAATTTTAATCCAAAGCAAAATGCCTGAATGGAAGTTCCGAGAAATGCAAAAATCTGAGGTTGCAGTAGATCCTATTCAATCTCAGTTTTTTACAACAAATATCGTTGGCGGCCTTTCTTCTGCTCTTGTAAGAGAGTCACTTCAAAATTCGCTGGACGCTCGTTTACAGTCAATTGACAATAATCCTGTATTTGTTGAGTATAGGATACTGGAAATAGAGGCAGATGAATTTGTCGTCCGTCTTTTTAACGGATTGAATGATCATTTTAATGCAAGGAAAAGCGGAATTAGTCCTGAAAACATACCTGATTTCAGATCTAAGATTAAAGTACTTCTGGTTGAAGACTATAATACAGTGGGGCTGCCTGGCAGTCTGTTGGAAAACAGAGATCCTGAAGACAATGATTTAAATCCACATAACTTCTATTGGTTCTGGAGAAGAGTCGGGAAGTCAGGAAAAAGGAATGAGGAAATTGGAAGGTGGGGACTGGGAAAAACAGTATTCCCAGCTTCATCAAAAATAAATACCTTTTGGGGATTGACTGTTCGGGATGATGATGGGAAGAAGTTATTAATGGGCTCATCGATACTTAAAATCCACCATCTTAATGGCGAAGAAAAAAGAATTTCTCCATATGGTTTCTTCGGAAACTACACTGATACTGAAGATAACTTTTTTGTTGTGCCAGTAGATGAAGCAGAAAATCAAGACTTTATTGAGACCTTTGAAGAAAAATTCAGAATTCAGAGGAAATCAGCAGAAACTGGGAATAATCAGGTTGGATTCTCAGTAATCATCCCTTTTATCTGGGAAGAAATCACTTCAAACGACTTAATAAGAGCTGTAATTGAACAGTTTTATTACCCTATCCTGACGGGTACTCTAATCATAAAAATAGAAGATGAAATAGAACAAAGGGGGGTAGATATCAATCAGGATAATCTTGAACAGGTTACTCAGATTATCCCATTTGACACATTTGAAGATTTGAGACCTGAAGAAATCGAACGACTTCTTTCTTTATCAAAATGGGCCATAAATCAGACGGATGAAGATTTTATTATTCTTCATGAGCCGAATATTAATTCGGATCCAATGTGGAGAATCGAATGGTACCTTGACGAAATCCTGAGAGATAAAATCAAAGCCAAAGCATCAAATTTTTTTACAGGGGAACGAATCTCGTTTAAAATACCAGTCAAAGTCCATAAAAAAAATCGTGTCCCTGAATTCTCCTACTTTAAGGTTTTCTTTGAATATGATCGCAGTTTAAACCATGGAGAAAACTATTTTATTCGGGATGGGATAACTATTTCTTCAGTTAGACCTTTGATAAAAAAAGGATTACGGGTATTGGTAATAATTGAGAAAAACGATTTGGCTGCATTATTGGGAGACTCAGAGAATCCAGCACATACTGAATGGCAAAAAGATACGAAATCATTAAAAGAAAAATACGTTGATCCTGATAAGACCATAAGTTTTGTGACTCGTAGCTTATCATATTTATATTCGCTTATCATTCAACCTAAAAGTGGATTGGATTATGATGCATTACAGGATGTTTTCTTTATTGATAACGAAGATGTAGAAAGTGTTTTAAGTCCTCATATTGAAGGTGGCAATAGAGATGTTTCCTCCCGACCAGTAATCGATATAGAAGAACCACGCAGTCCGCAAAGGTATTTTCTAACTAAAATCAGAGGGGGATTTAAAATTGTCAGCAACGAGCAGGTAGATACAATGGGATTAAATCTTAAAATTCGAATTGCATATATGATCACTAATGGTAATCCGCTAAAAAAGTATAATTCATTTGATTTTGATTTGTCCACAGATCAATTTTTAATCGAAAGTGAGGGATTGATCATGGATCGATGCTCAGACAACATAATCGAAATTACTTCTACAGTATCGAATAATCTAAGCCTTAAAGTAACTGGCTTTGATGAGGAGCGGGATTTGTATATTAAAATTCAATAATCTATGATCAGAAGGCTTAATTATACAGGGAGAAAGCTCATTCCTCATGATAATATTCTAATCAATGTAAGAAAGATTGATGGAAAAAGAGCATTTAATGCGGAACTGGAACTGGAAGGATTAGGATTCTCAGGTGGATCAAAGATATATATTGAACCATATTATAAATCATCTTTTATGAGGTTTGATTTTGGTACAATTGATGATTTCTCGCCACCACTTATTACATACCTTACCGAGATTCCTGAAACAGAACAGATTCTATTCAGAGTTAAGGTTGTCGACGTTGAAGGAAGAAACGGGAAATTATTAGGTCTTGCAGAAAGAGTTAGTCCAAAAAGTGAGGAAACCGAAACAATAGGAAGGACACCACTGTTACCTGTTGACTTTTCAAAAGACCTGGGACAACAAATTTATCAGGTCTTCTTCGATGAAGAAGGGAATAGGGTAATCCTTGAAATAAATAGAAGAATTGAAAATGGTCAGGAATTCATCAGGAGTAATGAATTTAAATCTCTGGTTTTACCAAGTGTTGTAAGGCTTATAGCTGAAAGGATTAAAAACCATGACTACGACCCAGATTCACCCAGGTGGGAAGATCTTTGGCTTAAGTTTTTCTATACGAAGATCAATATTGAGGAAAAGCCAGAAAATGATGAATATAACGACAACCTAACCGATGATTGGATTGAAAATCTGGTTAATACTTTTTGCAGAAAATTTGATGTTTTTCAGAACTTCCTCAAAGTAAAATTTAATTGATATGAAACTTCACATCTTTACTAAAGAAGGGCTGGCCGAATTTAGTCAAAATTTACAGTTAATTAAATCGGGGGTAACCAACGATCTGGATAAAGAAAACCTGTTCTCAAATATTAATATTAAAAAACACAGGGTCGACATTGATCTGCCAGAATTTGAGCCAACTACGTCAAAGTATGATTTTATATTGTCAATAACATATACTCTTGAACCCATTGAACTTAGAAAGGAATTTTATAACACTTATTTGTGGTCTTGGCTTTCGGCCTATTATTTTGACTTGGTATGTCCTATAATTGGTGATAAAAGGAACCCCAAGGCAGAAGAAAGACATATTTTATCTTCTGAAAACTGGAGAAGGTACTACAGACATTTAATTGCTGCACCTGTAAGGCTATACTCGGAACTTGGAGAATTGGCTGTGGGTTATCTGGACGGAGATATAAATGTTCATGGTGAATATTTTGAACAGCTGGCATCTGCTCAGGAAATTGCAACATCACCAAGTATTATTGAGGCAGCGAATATTTTATTTTGGAATTCGGAAAGAAGATCATTTAAGCATGGCTCAAGAGGAAAAGACAGACCTGGTACTATACGACGTTTTGCAAGAGATATTATTCCTCAATTTCAAATGACTTATGACTTAAATTCCATGCGAGGGCAAGAAATTGTTGATTTGTTGCCATCAGAATTTGACAGATGGCTATAGTTTAAAAAATCCTTCAAGTCCTTTCAAAGATTTATTATTATATGAGTGTCGGTTATGATTAACAAATTGATTATATTGAAGGAAAACATTTGCCATGAATCTAATCAAATTTATCGAAAGTTTTCCAGACGAAAAAGCTTGTATGTTGAAATTCAAAGAAATAAGAGATGAAGTAGGTGTAAGCTGTCGTAAATGTGGAAGCAAGCAACACTACTGGCAGAAGACCATACTTCAATATCAATGTAAGCAATGCGGAACCAGGACTACTTTGAGAAGTGGAACTATTCTCCACGGCAGTAATCTGCCTTACAGGTATTGGTTTATTGCCATGCACCTTATGACCAGTACTAAGAAGAGTTTTTCGGCACTTGAAATGCAAAGGCAACTTGGACATAAGTTTTATGAACCAATATGGTTTATGATGCAAAAGATACGCAAATCGATGGGAGCCAGGGACGGGCAATACCCCATAAACAAGATTGTTGAGCTTGACGAAGGGTTCTTTGAAAGCGTTGATACAGATAAAAGCGCCGAAGATCGTAAAGGGGAAAAGAAGAAGCGTGGCAGGGGAAGTCAAAAGCAAAGTGCTGTAATGGTTATGGCAAGTACAGTCCATGATTTTAGACCAACAAGAAAGCACGCGAAACCTACCAAATTCAGGTACGTCCGAATGGCTGTTATGAACAACCAGAAATCTGGGACAGTTGATTCTATTATTAAGCAAAACATTCATTACGACTCCGTTATAAAGACCGATAAGTATACCAGTTTTGTAAACATTAAGGAAAACGTCTGGACACACCAGGCAAAAAAGCCAAACCCTTTGGAGCCTGAAAAGATGCTTCCATGGGTACACACCATGATAAGTAATGCCAAACGTTCATTATTAGGGGTTCATCATATGGTTTCAAAAAAATACATTCAGTATTACCTTGATGAATTCTGCTACAAGGTAAATAGAAGGTACTATGGGGAGAGATTATTCGACAGACTTTTAATTACTTGTGCATCTGATAATTATTCTTGCCGTGTTAAAGATTACCGATAGTCATATTGTTTTTTTTATCCCCGTAAGCTTCTTTCCCTTCGAAATAATAACATC
>CAYWXN010000163.1:0-4873 GCA_964462075.1 uncultured Ruminiclostridium sp.
GCAATGGGCTTGAGCCTTGTCCTGACCCTCTCCAGAGGTGCGTGGCTTGGGGCTGCCATCGCACTCTTTATATTTTGCTTGGCCGTAAATCCCAGATGGCTCTTTATTCTTGGCGCAGGGGGAGGAGTAATGCTGTTTATACCGTCGGTCATGAGCAGGATAACATATATGCTATCTCCTCAATATAGAGTTAACAGCATGACGGGTGGCCGTCTTCTTCGCTATCAAACGGGATGGGATATGTTCATGCAAAAAAAATGGACAGGTGTGGGGCTTGGCCATTTTGGCGGAGCTGTTGCCATGAATAATATAAACCTTGTCCCCGATACTTTTTACATGGATAATTATTGGCTAAAAACTGCTGTGGAAATGGGAATAGTAGGAATTGCGGCCTTTGCTGTCCTAATATTTGTTCTTGTATTCTGGTCAATCCGTGCAGTTAAACAAAGTGAGAATTACGATACACGTTTGGTGACGGCAGGCGGTTTTGCCGGACTATGCGGAGTGATTTTTCATAATCTGATGGAAAACGTTTTTGAAGTACAATATATGGTTGTATATTTCTGGGTTATCGCTGCCCTGGTCTTCTATTTCGGCCTTAGACGCAAAAAGCAGTTATCCTAAACCACAGAAAATGTACTTGCTTTATCTGAACGTAGCGCAGCGAAGTGAAGAATCTTTTTGCGTTAAATGCGTAGCGGCTGTAGACTGCTGCGATTTAGCGCTCCGGGCCAACATCCAGTTTCAAGTCGCGCCCGCTACGCAATCCATGCTTCGCTTTAAATCGCAGCAGCCACGCCGCTTAGTTGCGTTTGACTGATTTGGAAAAGAGGCATGTACCTTGTCCCATAAATACCAGTTTAACTATAATAGGTGCCGTGAGTGAGTCAAATAGCGTCAGCGGGCAGACGACAAGCCTGCTTGTCGTTTTGGATTAGCGTAGCCATACGACTCGATATTGAGTCGTTTTGCGACTAAAATCCCGGATGGATTGCCGGAGCGGCGCATTTGACTCACTCTACAGGCATTGCTACAGACATAATTTCAATAAGATCCTTCGCATTTGCTCAGGATGACGAATATCAGCTACAGCCGCTATACAGCACTTCTCTATTCCTTCAGCATTTGATAGGCATTGGATAAATTGGCCTGAGCCATAATGGACAGACGTTTCTTGGAGTCTCTTAGCTGTTCTCTGATTTCTGACTGATTATCCCATATCATATCGAGTTGCTCGCAGATTTCAGCGGTATTAAGATTGTCCATGCTTCCTGCAGAAGGCTGATTAATTTCCTTTAAGAAGGCCGCTACTTTAGGCTCGTAAACCAATCCTATAAGCGGAATGCATTGGGTCGCCGCGTATATTATGGAGTGAAGTCGCATTCCCACCATAAGCTTAAGCCTTGCTGTCAATCCTAATATTATGTCAGGTGAGTACATCTTTGTTACTATGGAAGCTTTATGCTTCATTTTGCTTGCTATTGCCTGTGAGATATCAAAATCCATGGGATATTGCATAGGTATGAATACAGGATGGGAGTCATATTTTTCGCAACAGTAATCAGCAATCTCCGCGATTTTATCTATATATCCTGAATTAGCCCATTTACGAATGGAAAATCCAATCAAAGGCTTTTCAATAGGTATATTCTCCGCTGCAATTAGATCATCAACGCTGCTTTCATCCGAGGCTTCCAGAAGCACTGCCGGATCAGAGGATACATAAATATCGGGTTTATTAATACCGAGAGATTTAATCTCATTGAACGACTGCGCATCCCGTAAGCTTATTGCCTGCAGTTCATTTAAAATTTTTCCGGCAAAGCGTCGATTAAAGGCTCTTTTTATGGGGCCTATGCCATTGGCAAACAGCATCGTCTTTGTGCCAAATCTTTTTGCCATTCTCAGCACGGTAAGGTAATACCAAATTGAGCGGGTACTGGTATTGTCCTGGATAAGACTGCCTCCGCCTGCTAAGAATAGTCTGGATCTTCTAAGAATTCGAATTACTTTAAAAAGGTTAAAGCGATTGACAGAATCGACTAAGTATAGCTTTTTGGTCTCCCGGGGCTTTTTTGAAAACACAAGAAAAGTCAACTCCGGGTCAGTTTTCCGGAAAGAATCAAGAGTGGACTTAAGAATTGCTTCATCACCGCTGTTTTTATAGCCGTAATAGCCAAGCAGTGCGATGTCGTATTTCTTGTGGTCTTGCTTGTTCTTTGTTTCTTCCTTCAAAATAGCCGAATAAATAGATAGTTGACTTTCGCACATTCTCCTTAAGGAAAATTCGGCCTCAGCCATCACTCTTAGCTTTTCACCCATTTGTTCACGCTTATTCTTATCAAGAGATAATTCTGACAAATAGGCTCCAAGGGATTTCCAATCTTTTGGTTCTACAAGATAACCATTCGCACCTGATTCAACAAGCTCGCTCAAACCACCTACACGGGTACTGACAAATACCTTTGAAAATCGAGCACCTTCAAGGACAACGTAGGGAAAGCCTTCACTGATTGATGTGAGTACGTTTATGTCGATAATTTGGAAAAAGTCATAGGGCTTTTCAACCATACCCGTGAAATACACATATTCTGTCAAACCGAGATTGTCGGCAAATTGCATCAAATGGTCCATCAGTTCATCACCGGGGCCGGCTATTAAAAACCTGGCATCAGGGTTGACCTTCACAACCTCAGCAGCTGCTCGTAAGAAGGTTTCGTGATCTTTGACCGGATGAAGCCTTGCCATAATTCCGATGAGCACACAATCCTCGGAGAATGGCACATTAAAGCGTTGGAAAAATTCTTTTCTGGTGCATGCAGCAATTTGATTATCGAAGGAGATTCCGTTATTTACAGAATAGAGATGCTGAGGGTCAAACCCACTATCCTTTAGCATTTCCTTCAGATTGCCGGATACGCTTATATGATAATCTATCCGTCTTAATGCAATCATATTGATTATGCCGAAGGTAAACCTTTTTAATATACTGTGCATATAATCAAGATGATAGTCACTATGAACGGTGGTGACCACCGGAACGCCTGTAATACGCTTGATAATTGAAGCCATCATATTGGCTTTGGCTCCGTGGGAGTGGATAATATCATACTGACCCGATTTTACCAACTTGATAGTTTTGCGAAGATCAAGAATTATATTGCCTGTTTTTACAATACGTGCGTCAATACCCATTGCAACCGCATCGTCATGGAATTTACCCTTCCTGAAGCTGATAAGAGTAGCATCAATATGTTTTCCAAGCTCTTTTATAAGCTGTAAGACATGGCTTTTTGCTCCTCCCTCATCTCCGCCTCCGATAAGGTGTATTACTTTCATAATCGCCAAATCCTTTCAAGGTCAATTATGTCATAAACCAACATCGCACCACTCGTTCTTGTATAGGATGCGTTGCTTATTAATTCCGATGCTTTTTAACATGGCATGAGCTTCGTCAAAATAAAAATCAATATTATTGGGATGATGACTGTCTGAATTCAGCATTATGGGAATATCCATATCACGGCAGGCCTCTAATACCCATACACTTGGATACGGAGTTTTTACATAACCTCTTGATATGCCGCCGGTGTTTACCTCAACAATAGTATTAGTCAGGGAGATTATGTCCAGTGTTTTTATAACCTCTTCCCGATAGATATTGTCTTCTTCATCAAAAAAAGCATTATTGAGATTATTTTTACGTATTATATCCAGATGGGCAACAATATTAGGAGTCATTTTCATGAGCATTTCTCTTATCTGGGCGAAATAGGCTCTGAATAAAGCGTGAATATCATTGTCGAATCCATCGTCAAGGGTGCTTTCAAATTCTTTGCGTGACCCGTCCAGAGGCATATATTCTCCGGAATTTTCATTTATCAGGAAATGAACCGCACCTATGGTATAATCAATGCCTCTTTTTTTCCGCCAATCTGTACAGCCGTCATAATAATCGGCCTCAAGACCCGTATATAATTCTATGGAATTTTTATATTTTTCTTTTAACAATTTTGTTGTATCGACATATTCATCCAGGCGGTCCTGCCTCATATTCCAAGTGCTCTCAATATTAATAGGAGCATGGGCAGAAAAGCCGAATACCTGAAAATTCTTTTCCAAAGCAGCTTTCACATAGGACTCGAGTTCTTCTTGTCCATCGTCAAAATGGCTGTGCGTATGGAATGTACTTTTTATCATATGGTCTCCTTAAATTCTTCTTTTTTTGTTGCGAGTATTGCTTATGATATTATTTTAACCAAAATAGCAACCGCATCACTGTAAATATCAGCACTTTGCTGACCGTGTCCCTCAAATTAATAATCATTGTATAGCTTATTTGGGTTTTTCATACTCGCCAACTACCAAATATAATTGAATTTTTATCAAATCAATAACGAAACCATTATACTTGATTAGAGTTGGGATGACAACATTATGCATTCTGTGAAGTTTATTATGTCGACAATTCAGAGATCGTAGAAATTTATAATGTTTTGTCACTATTGATAAGTAATTTTGTGAAAATGTTGAAACGTAATACTTAATATGATATCATTTATGAAAGAGTTGCCAAACAGTATATAGTGCTGTTAAGCGGCTTTTCGGATACAATCATTAATGGCATGAGTCATGTCGAAAAGAGGAGATCCCAATGAGTAGCGTGATAAAGGTAAATGCGTGTGTTTATTCTCGTATTGGTTATGGTAGAGCTTACAACACCAACTCCTTCTACATAAACGGTAAATTTATTTCTGAGCAGCATATTGAAAATGTACAGGCTTCTTTGGAAAACAGGGGGCTGGAATACCTTTTTGCCGTATCTGATAATATGGTGTGCGACTATCCGGAACGAGATATCAGTGCTTCAATT
>CAYWXN010000164.1:0-4861 GCA_964462075.1 uncultured Ruminiclostridium sp.
CTAAAGGAGGATGTGCTATGTTTGATGAAATGATATCATGGGGAGAGCTTATAGTACTTGTACTTTTTGTACTTGGTTCTGCACTTATCTTTTATCTTATTTTGGCTGTTGCAAATCTACTGCGAATTCTCAAAAATGTAAATCAAATAATTGAAAAGAATAAAGACAATATTAATAATTCTGTGGAAAAACTGCCGGAAATAACCGATAATGCGGCTAAAATAACAGGTATGGTTAAAGATAATCTCGACGGTCTGGGAAAAGTGGTGGGCGATGTAGGGAAAATCTCGGAAACAGTAAAGAAAGGTGCCGAGACCATCCAGAAGGATATTGTGTTAAAAGCCAAGTCTGTACTCGATATTATTGACGCAGCAAAAACAATGTATGACAAAAGAAAGAGTAAATCAAGCAAGAAAAGCGGGACTGTTTATAAATACAAATATAAGCCGGGTACAGAAAAGCCTGACGAAGTTGAGGTTGAAGAATCAACCGAAGTCCATGAGGAAAACATTGTACCAGATGATTATGTTAGTGTTAAACCGGAAGTTAATGATATCCCTGTAGTAGAAAAAGTTGATAATAACAATGATTAAATCCGCTACAATTGTAAGTTTTATTAAGCAGGTTTTTATATGAGAAATTACAAATTAGAGCTGCTCGCTCCCGCGGGCAGCTTTGAATCACTTAAGGCAGCAATTTTAAACGGCGCAGATGCAGTTTATTTAGGCGGAGGAAAGCATAACGCCAGAATCAATGCGGCCAATTTTAATGAAAAAGAACTGATTGATGCCATAGACTATGCACATGAACGAGGTAAGAAGGTCTTTATAACACTTAATACCTTAATGAAAAATCATGAGCTCTACGACGGGCTGAAATTTGCGGAATATGTTTATAAAGAGGGTGCAGATGCGGTAATTGTTCAGGATCTGGGCCTGCTCAAGCTTATAAATGAGTATCTCCCCGAGCTTTCCATTCATGCAAGTACACAGACCACCCTTGCAAACAGTGAGGCGGTTAAAGCCATTGAAGCGATGGGTGTTAACAGAGTAGTGTTGCCCAGAGAGCTAACTTTAGAAGAAATCAGGGAGATAGGTAAAAAAAGCACTGCAGAGCTGGAGGTATTTGTTCATGGAGCTCTCTGTGTATGCTATTCAGGCCAATGCCTAATGTCATCTTTTATAGGAGGAAGGAGCGGCAACCGCGGATTGTGTGCCCAACCATGCAGATTACCGTGGTCATTATCTCAAGACGGTAAAGAATACGGAAATTCCTCATATTTAATCAGCCCCAGAGATTTGATGGCAATAGAACTTTTGCCCCAACTAAAAAATGTTGGGGTTAGTTCCCTTAAGCTTGAAGGGCGCATGAAATCACCTGAATATGTGGCAATTGTCACATCAATATACAGAAAATATCTGGATATGTTAGAGAAATCGGGAGAAAGCAGTTTCCGGGTTGACGAGGACGATAAGGAAATTCTCATGCAAGCCTTTAATAGAGGAGGCTTTACCCGCGGGTATCTAGAAGGGAACCGAAATTTCAGAAAGCTTGTATATCCGAAGCATCCTAAGAATCAGGGGGTTTTATTAGGAACGGTTTTAGATACCAAACCTTTGTACGTAAAGGTTAGATTGATTAAGCCTCTTAATATGGGAGACGGAATTGAGATATTGAATGCTCAAGGGGACGCAGTCAGCCTCATAGCCACATCTATTTTGGAAAAGGATAGTCAGGTGCGTTTTGCCCAAGAGGGATCCGAGGTCTGGATAGGGGATGTGAAGGCTGCTGTTAAAGAGGGTAGCCAGGTTTACAAGACTCTTTCAAAGCCGCTTTTTGATGAGGCCAGAAAATCTTTTGAACAAAAAGAAATACCCTGCGTACCTCTTGATATGGAATTTACACTTAAAAAAGGGGAACTGGCCAAGCTTACAGCAAGAGATTCCGAGGGCAATTTTATTGATATAACATCTGAGATGGTGGCCGAGAAAGCCATCAATAAGGCATTGTCGAATGAACGAATCAGAGAGCAGCTGGACAAAACCGGAGGAACCCCTTACTATTTACGGAATTTGTCGATATCTTCAGATAACGAAAGCACCATGCCTATATCGGCCCTTAATGCCGTGAGACGTGAAGCGTTGGAGGGCATAAAAGCTTTGCGGATAAACAATTACAAAAAACCTTCTCCCATGGGATTTGATAATTTTGAAAAATGGGAGACTGGGAAAAGTCGAAAGAAGAAAACCGAAGAATTGTATTTGTCAGTATTCTTTTATGACGTGCCTGATTCAATCAGTGAGCTAAACGGCTTAATCAGCCGTGCCTATCTGCCTGTGATAACTTTAGAACAGCTTAAAAAGCTTAAGGAAGAATTTTATGGTGAAATATATATTTGGACACCCGCCATACTAAAAGACGAAGATTTAAATGATATAAAAGAAGAGCTACAAATCCTTATACCTTTTATAAACGGTATTTCTTACGGAAACCTTGGAGTGTATAAGATATGTAAGGAATATTTCCCGGATATGCCTCTTTGTGCAGAACCATCAATAAATATATTTAACGATACTTCAATCGAAATCGCGGAAAAGCTTGATACCGCATCAGTTGTTCTATCCCCTGAGTTGAATTTAAAAGAGATCAAAGATATAACATCCTTAGATTTAAAGCTTGAAGCTATAATATATGGTAGAATTCCGCTTATGACAATGGAGCATTGTCCTTCATCGCTTGGAATCCCTTGTTCGGGCATATGCAGCGATTGTGGCGGGAATAAAGGGTTTTTAAAGGATAGGAAGAGCGAAGTGTTCCCCTTTATTCGGGATTCTAAATTTGGTAGAACCCAAATTTTCAATGCATACCCAATTTTCATGGATGATGTCGAAGCTATTAAGGAAACAGAAATAAGCAATCTCAGACTTGTTTTTACCTATGAAAATGCTACTTTCCGCAAAGCTCTGGCTCAATATTACAGTGACAGAATAAACGGCAAAAACAAATTTGAACCTTGGGTTATTGAAGCCATAAACCAAATTAAGGACGATGGATTAACCAAAGGACACTGGTTTAGGGGAGTGGATTAGATAATTATAATTTTGATTAATTTAGCGGGAGATTATTATGATTGATGTTTATGTTGAAGTAATTAGAGAGGGCGTTAAGTTACCTTTTTACGCCAATCCCTACGATGCGGGTATGGATGTGTGTGCAGCAGAAGAAATAATAATAGAGCCGGGGCAGACGGTAATAATACCGACAGGCTTGAAATTTGCTATACCCGAGAGATATGAAATTCAGGTCCGTCCAAGGAGCGGGATAAGCTTAAAGACACCGCTTCGTATTGCCAATTCACCCGGCACAATCGATGCAGGTTATAGGGATGAGCTGGGTATAATAATGAATAATTCATCCATAGTAAGTAGTGGTGAAAACACTGATGAATACCTCGGCCTTGATAGTAAGGGAAATCAGAATGGCACATATATTATAAGAAAAGGTGAGCGAATAGCCCAGCTTGTTTTGGCAGAGGTACCAAGGATGAATTTAAAGCAGGTGGATTCTGTCAGGAACATCGGAACAGACAGAGGCGGAGGCTTTGGTTCTACCGGACTATAGGGTGTGGGGAATCATTTTTAGAATTGGAGAATTGAAATGATAAACAGACAAAGACTTATAGACGAATTCATAAGCTTAGTGAAGATAGACAGCCTTTCCAAGCAAGAAAGAAAAATGGCTGATGCACTTTTAAAAAAGTTGAAAGACATGGGCCTTGAACCATACGAGGATGATGCTGCCTCTAAAATAGGCGGCGATGCGGGGAATGTAATTTGTCATGTGAAGGGCGAAAAACAAAAGCCGGCATTGCTTTTAATGGCGCACATGGACACAGTTATACCGGGACTTTCAAAAAACTCTATAATCGACGGAGATATAATAAAGACCGATGGAGCAACAGTTTTGGGTGGCGATGATGCCGGAGGGATTGCGGTGATTTTAGAGACCATTAAATCCCTTATGGAGGATAAGACCCTATTTGGGGACATTTATACGGCATTCACCGTATCAGAAGAAAGTGGACTTTTCGGGGCAAGAAATCTTGATCTTTCCAAGCTACCGGTTGATTATGCCATAATTCTCGATGAGGGAGGGGAAATCGGTACTGTGGCCGTTAAAGCCCCATATTATAACAGGTTTCTAGTTAACTTCATTGGTCGGGCCGCCCATGCAGGGTTAGAGCCTGAAAAAGGTCTCAGTGCTATTATGATGGCATCAAAGGCAATTGCCGATATGCCCCATTTTGGCAGAATAGATGAAGAAAGCACCTCTAATATAGGTACAATAAAAGGCGGACAGGTTCGCAATATTGTATGTGAAACCTGTGATATTGAGGGTGAAGTAAGGTCTATCTCTGAAGAAAAGATAAATAGGTATACAGATGAAATACTGGACCACTTTAAGAAGACATCCGAACAATTGGGCGGGACAGTGAGAATTGAGTTGGAAAAGATGTATCCCGGCTTTAATATCGACGAATCAGATGATATTATTGATCTTCTGAAAGAGGCATCAGCCATTTCGGATATACCATTAAAGCTCCATGCTACAGGCGGAGGAAGCGATACAAATATTATCAACGGTGCCGGTATACCCGCAGTAAATACAAGTGTAGGCATGGCTAATGTTCACAGCACCAAGGAGTATATCCGCATATCGGATATGGAAAAGGCGTGTCGCTTCCTGACAGCAATTATAAAGGCAGCTTATCTTCGTGAGAAATCTTAAATATATAGTAAAGCATATAAAGAATAATGCGACATTGTCTTGGCTATAAATGCACACTATGGAACCTTTAGTC
>CAYWXN010000165.1:0-4820 GCA_964462075.1 uncultured Ruminiclostridium sp.
AAAAACCGAATAACCCAGATAAGCCTGCATATAGTTTTTATGGATAAGTCTTTGGAGTGATATCTATGAAAGGTAAGTGCAGGTTTCTTTTATCACTGATACTGGTAATTTGTTCAGCATCAGGGATTATAGCTTTTGCCGATAATTCCGATGCTCTCACAGGCACATATGATTCAGAAATTTCAATTATGACAATTGAATCAGCGGAAGATAATACCGAGGATGTCTCAAAAAATGAAGAAGAGACTGCGGGAGCAACTCCTCAATTTAAGGTAAATGCCAAAGCAGCCACATTAATTGAAGCCGAAACAGGAACAGTATTATTCTCCTTTAATGAAAACGAGCCATTGCCTATTGCCAGCATAACAAAAATTATGACAATGCTCTTAGTCATGGAGGCAATTGACGGAGGAAAAATAACCCCCAAGGATTCTACAACAATATCACCTTATGCTACGAGAATGGGAGGCTCACAGGTTTATCTCAAGGAAGGCGAAGTGTTTACTGTAGAAGAGCTTTTAAAGGCGGTTGCGGTCCACTCGGCTAATGACGCTTCAGTAGCTCTTGCAGAAATAATTGCAGGGAGCGAAGAAGCCTTTGTGGCAATGATGAATCAAAAAGCCCAGGAGCTTAAAATGAAAAACACCATGTTCCTGGATTGCACAGGTCTTACCGATGAAGGGCATTACAGCACAGCTTACGATATTTCCATTATGTCGAGAGAATTGCTTGTTAAGCATCCGAAAATAGTCCATTACACTACAATATGGCATGATTCCTTCAGAGACGGGAAATTTGATCTGGACAATACAAATAAGCTTGTTAAGCGATACAGAGGAACAACGGGACTGAAAACCGGATTCACAAATAAAGCAGGCTTTTGCCTTTCAGCCTCGGCAGAACGTGATGGGACTAAATTTATCTCGGTAATTTTAGGATCCGACTCAAATGATCATAGATTTTCCGAATCGGCGAGACTCCTGGATTTTGCTTTCACCAACTGGGAAACTGCCAGAATAGAGAAAAAGGATTCAGACGCAGGCACAATAAGAATCAAGAAAGGCGTGGTAACAGAGATACCGGTAATCTTCTCCGATAATGCTGTGGTGGTTGTCAAGAAGGGTGGAAAGAGCAAAATTACTGAGAATATAGAAATGCCTGAAATTATAAACGCCCCTGTAAAGGCAGGTCAACCTGTAGGCATTTTGAATATTGTTTTAGAAAATGAAATATTAACTTCTATCGAAATCGTTGCCGCAAAGGATTCGCAAAAATGCACCTTTGGTTTAATATTCGGTATGATAGCCAGAAGATGGGCGACACTGTTTACATAAGTTATAAAACATAAGCAACAAAACTTAGTGAAGAATCACCTCGAAAAGCCTTAAGCTAAATGAGGTGATTCTTTTTATTATTATAGTAGTAATATTAGGTAGCATAGAGAATTAACAATGCAATAAATGATTAATGACAGAAACATTATTATCTGCTCAGAACAATGATAATTGTTCTACATGGTAGGGCTTCTTGTATTCGGAGATAATATCGTTCATTTTGTATAGAATCCCGGATTCATTACATTTTTTCTTAAAAAGTCCGAGTAATTCTTTTGCTTTGGGAGATCTGCATTCATAAGAGTTACCGAAGTGTTTAATATATTTGTCTTTAATTGTAGGAAACAGCTCATCCAGTTTTTTATAATACCAATCCCTTTGATTTTGTCTTAAAGTTACTCCAAAAGCAGGATAAATAAACTTGGCTCCACTTTTTTGAGCGAGCTCTATAATACTATTAATATTATCCTCTGTATCTTCAATAAATGGAAGCACGGGCATCATTAAAACTCCGGCAAAGATACCTTGGGAAGATAACTCTCTGATTGCCTTGAATCTTTGGGAGGAAAGGGCCACATTAGGTTCAAGCTTCCTGCACAAGGCATCGTCAGCAGTTGTGATCGTTATTTTTATCAGTACCGGAGAATGCTTGGATATTTCTTTTAAGATGTCAATATCACGAATAATTAGATCGCTTTTTGTGGCGATTGATACACCAAACCCATAGCGATTAATAAGCTCTAAAGCACCTCTTGTAAGTTCATATTCTTTTTCATATGGATTGTATGGGTCACTCTTGGCGCCGGTTCCTACAACACCCTTTTTGCGCTTTGTTCTGAGCTCATGCTCAATTAAGGTAAGTGCATTTTCTTTAGCCCTTACCCTATCAAAATCATCGACTCTGTAGCACTCACTTCTACTGTCACAATAAATGCACCCATGGCAACAACCCTTATAGATATTCATATTATAGTTATTTCCAAACCAAGAGTTGTTCTCAGCATAACCTGATACTATTGTTTTAGCAGCAACGAAGTCCACCTTTAATACCTTTTCCTTTTTATATAATCTTTTAGCATTAAATATTATATTATTAGTATATAAATTTTAACATGACAATGGTGTGTCATGTTACTAATTATTCTTGAAGTTTTATTTTTATCGATATAAAGTACCACTCCCTTTATCCAATTTATCAAGGACAAGGGAGTGGCGTTACACAAGAAGACCGTATCTACGAGGCTATTTGACTTTTTCTATAGCCTTTTCAGCAAATTCAGTGGTAATAATCTTGTCATAAGGCGCGCGTTTATCCAGAACCTGTGCTTCTTCCATAACAACCTGCAAAAGCTCCAAAGAGGCTTCTTTCAGGACAGGGTCCTTGTTCCATGCATCAATATCCTTATATCGCTTTGCAACATTTTCCAGAGTATCAACATCGGTGTCGGGGAAGAAATCCTTTACGGCCTCAGCAATTTCCCTTGGACTGTGTGTATCGACCCATTTTTGGCCCTTATATATGGCATTTGTAAAGCGCTGGATCAAGTCCTCATTCTTTTCAATAAAGCTCTTTTTGGCATAATAGGCCGTATAGGGGATTTCACCGCTATCCTGACCTATAGAAGCCAGAACGTAACCTTTGCCCTCTTTTTCCAGCATAGTGGCTGTAGGTTCGAAAAGGGCGACATAATCGCCGGTTCCTCCAGTAAATGCTCCTGCCATTACAGCAAATTGGACACTGGTATCCACAGTCAAGTCTACATTTGGATCCAACTTATGTTTTCTGAGTACATACTCCAATGTCATCTCGGGTACTCCGCCTTTTCTTCCGCCTATAATGTATTTATCCTTTAGATTTTCCCATTCAAAGTCAGGCTCAGGCTCTCTTCCCACTAAAAATGAACCGTCTCTTTTGGTCAGTTGAGCAAATACTACGGCATAATCTTCTTTACCTTCGTTATACACATAAACACATGCTTCGGGGCCTGAGAAACCGATATCGACCTGACCTGAAATCACTGCGGTCATAACCTTATCTGCGCCTTGACCATTACTTAATTCAAGAGTAATGCCCTCCTCTTCGAAAAATCCTTGGTTTATTGCAGCATATTGTGGTGCATAAAAAACTGATCTGGTTACTTCGCTTAAGGTCACTTTCTCATTTGTCGCTTTTCCGCAAGAACAGAGGATCAAAGATATTAGCATTAGTACGGCTAAAAGTATAACCCCCATCTTTTTCATATAATTACCCTCCTATATAATATTTTTGTGCACTGTCTAATGTTGCCGGTCAAGCTGCCCCCCGGTAAGCCGTTTTTGCAGCAATACTACCCCTTGGTACATTAAAGCTGCAGCAGTAGCCAGTATTATTACACTGGTCATAACAAGGTCTAGCTGAAATACCTGCCCTCCATAAACAATCAGATATCCCAAACCGGCTTTGGAAACAAGAAATTCCCCTGTGATCACCCCCACCCAGGATAAACCAACATTCACCTTTAAAGCGTTTATCATAGCCGGAATATTCGATGGGAACACCACCTTGATGAATACCTGCAATTGATTAGCCCCAAAGGTCTCAACTAACTTAATCTTATCTTCATCGGTCTGTAGAAAAGCGTTTAAGACTTCCAGAATAGTAACAATCAATGAAATAGCCAATGCCATAGCGATAATGGAAGCCGGGCCAGCTCCTATCCAAATGATAAAAATAGGGCCTAATGCTACTTTTGGAAGGCTATTCAAAACGACTAAATATGGCTCAAGAACATGTGAGGTAAATTCTGACCACCATAAAATAATTGCCACAATTGTACCCAGTATAGTTCCGATAACAAAGCCTGCCACAGTCTCAAGACATGTAACTCCTATATGTAAAAAAAGGTCTCCGCCTTCATAAAGGTTGACAAAAGTTTTAACCATCCTTGAGGGCTGACTTGTTACAAATGAGTCTATGAGTTTTAGGTTGGCAGCAATTTCCCAAAAGGCAAAAAGTAAAACGATTATTAATAGCCTGAGTATCCAGGTGGCAGTTTTTCTAACTTTTACTTTTTTTAAATAGGCAATTCTCTCTGCTGAAAGATCAGTAATAGGTTTAGACATGCACGTCCAGCTCCTTCCATATTGTATTAAAGTATTCCCGAAAGCTGGGGTGCTCACGACACTTAAGGGGCGTTCTTTTTGGACAGTCAAATGTAATCTCATGGATGAATTTAACAACTGCAGGCCGTTTTGTGAGCACAACTACCCTGTCAGACATACTGATGCTTTCGGATATATCATGAGTAACCATGACAGCAGTTTTGTTTTCGCTTTTTATAATACTGTATATGTCCTCAGTAACAGCCAGACGTGTTTGATAATCCAGAGCCGAGAAGGCCTCATCTAAAAGAAGTATTTCAGGCTTTACTGCGAGAGTCCTAATAAGTGCCGCCCGCTGTCTCATACCTCCCGAAAGCTGGTTGGGATATTTGTCTTTAAAATCAT
>CAYWXN010000166.1:0-4816 GCA_964462075.1 uncultured Ruminiclostridium sp.
CGCAGGATAAATGGTACGGTGTAACATACAAGGAAGATAAAGAAAGAGTCGTGAATGCTATCGCAAAATTTAAAAAAGACGGATTATATCCGGAGAAACTGTGGGATAGGGGTTTATAGAGTAGGAGGTAACCCCTATTTTGATTGAGCAAAAGCATCTATATGGCAGTTTGTCAGTAGAACAGCACAATTCTTAATATAAACGGGTATAACCCTGATAAAATAATTATATAATCCGGGAAAGGAATTACAGCTGCAGAAGTTAAACTTAAATGTCTGAGAAAAATGTTCGCTCCTGTCGACTAAGTCATATATCCAGTTTCCAATAGGACTTTCAGCACTATTGTTGAATGAACGGGACAATATAAATTCCAACTGGGATGTTCCCTGTCCGAATCTTGGCTTAAAATAGATATTACATGAGAAGAGTACCTTTGTTTTCGGATTTTTCAGGCAGGTCGTATCTATTGATATGGTTCCAAGTGTCTTTGATACACACTTTCTTGGAGAAGCATAAATTAAAGACTCCTCTTTTTGCGTTACAAAGGCAAAACCCAAACCTGTGTCACATTCAAAAATAATATCATCAGGTTGCTTAATTAATGGGCGACAGTGGACAATTTTATCAGATTTTATATCTTTTACAGCTTCGACAGGGTTATTGTTTTCTTTCATGTCTTCAATAGGGCTATTATATTCAATTTCGGTGTCCTGAGGGGTATTCATAATCACATCAGAATTTTTAGTGTTCTCTTTATTAGAATAGCTTTCTGATTGGAAGTTATTTAAAAAGTAATCGTCTTTATCAACCGAGTAAAATTTGTCACATGGACTATCATCAGAATCTGATAAGGTATAAGAGGCATTACATTCCTCTGGGACAATATTATTTTCTACCGGTTTTGGACCTTCCCGGGAGGGGAATATACAATCAGCCACATATAGCCAGCCTTGATAACTATCAAAGTATTTATCCCACATATCGTCAAAATTAGTCCGAGTCGCTTTCATTCGCAGGGCACCTCTACTATAGAAGGATCTATATTAAGTATTTTATGCATAAGCGAAATAAATGCTATTAAAAAGCGCTCGGACTGGAATGGGATAAAGACATGAAGAGAAAAATCTTCATGTCTTTATTTCTACTTTGCTTTAATGGCCTTGAGCAAAAATAGCGATTTGACAGTTGGTGACACAGATAGCGGCGTCCTTTACAAAAACAGGTCTGCATTTTACGATATAGGTACAACAGCCGGGGCAAGTGCTGCAATCGCAATAATCGAAGCAGAAGGATTTTGCAAACTTATCATTTTCTTCGATTTCATAGTTCCAAGTACCAATGACACATTCTGGGAAATCTTTGCAGCATCTGACCAGATCAAATTCCAACTGGACTTTGCCATCATTGTCCGGTATGAAATGAATAATACTGGAGAATTCCACTTTAATCTTTGGCTTGCACAGGCAGGATGTATCAAGGGTTACATTTGCAACTGTTTTAGGTGTGCAAATGCAACATGCGTTCTCTTCGGTACTGTTGCTGCAATTAGCGGCAAAGGTGAATCCACCGCCGTTACCACATTCAAATAATATCGGCTTTGGAAGTGGATGACCGGGCTCAGGACATCTTACGCAATCGTGGTCACGATCATAATCTTCTTTTTTTTCACAATCTGACATATTATAACCTCTGTTGTTTGTCCTAGTTTATTTTATTCGCTATGGCAGATTCAGGTGACAAGTTATCTGAAGTTTAATGCAAAAAGAGGATGCCCATCTATTTTGAGACATCCCCTTTCTAATAGCACTATTTATGTTTTTCAGCATAATCCGATAATACTTTTTTAAATAATTCAACAGTTTCAAGAGCATCACCAAGTTCATTCTTAAGCCTTGTGTTTTCGGCTTCCAAAGCGAGAACACTAATCGATTCTGTTTCATCTCTATCTTTCCTGTCTCTAGCCCGAGTGTTATCTAAATGAGCTGTAATACCGGTTGTTTTAAGCGGCGTTTGTATGTCAGTCTCTTTTGCAACAAATTTCTCATTATTGAGCTCATTAAACATACCGCGCTTAACATAATGGGTATGCAAAAGCTCATGAGCCATATGACTGTTGGGAGCTCCGAGAAATTCGTCGTAAAGGCTTGCAATATAAGGGTTTTCATGAGATTTTCTCAAAACCTTACTCTCATCTTCACTATATAAACCCCTGAGTCTTTTAAGCCGTACATCAGGGTCCTTAGATCTGGGTTGCCCGCCTCCGGTTATGCAGCCTCCCGGACAGCCCATAACCTCGATAAAATGATAGGGTGATGTGCCGGCAGCCACTGCTCTCATAAGTTGATTAGCGCCCTTTAAGCCGCTGGTTACGGCTACCTTGATTTCAACCCCGTCAAGAAAACTGTAATAGGCCAGTGGATTCTCAACTAGTATGGCAGCTTCTTTGACTTGATCCAATCCCACTATTGGGGTCACATGAAGCCCGTCAAATGGCAATTCCCGGCCTGTCACAATTTCATATACCGTTCGCAGAGCGGCTTCCATTACTCCTCCTGTAATTCCGAAAATATCGGCTGCACCTGTTGACAAGCCTAGGGGATTATCAAATTCGCTGTCTTCAAGATCTCTGAAATTGATACCCGCTTCTTTGATCATAGATGCTAGCTCTCTTGTTGTAAGAACCGCATCAACATTCGGATTGCCATCATTTTTCATTTCATTTCTTCGAATTTCAGTCTTCTTGGCAGTACATGGCATAACTGATACAACGTATATGTCTTTCGGATCCACATTAATTTTTTTAGCATAATAGGATTTTACAAGGGCTCCCAACATGGTATGAGGAGATTTGCATGTGGAGAGATGATCAAGCTCCTCCGGGAAAGTATGCTCAACATATTTTATCCAACCCGGACTACAGCTGGTTATAATAGGGAGAACCGTACCACTGCCTGTCAGTGCGCTTTTAACCCGTGACAGCAGTTCTGTTCCTTCCTCTATTATAGTCAAATCGGCAGTAAAATTAGTGTCGAACACGTCATCAAAGCCAAGTTCCCGCAATGACGCGGCAAGCTTTCCCGTAACTCTTTCCCCGCTGTCATAACCGAATTCCTCGCCGATGGCCACTCTAACCGCAGGAGCGACCTGAACAACAACACGCTTGTTCTTGTCGTTTATGGCATCCCAGACTTCCTTAATGGAATCTGTCTCTTTAAGGGCTCCGACAGGACAAACCACAGTACACTGGCCACAGTAAGCGCAATTTACAGTACCGATAGGAAGGTCCATAGCCGGGCCGATTATTGTATCGAACCCTCTGTTTTGAGCGTTTAAGATACCCACTCCCTGAATTTCATTGCACGTGGTAACACATCTTCTGCAGAGGATGCATTTGGACATATCCCTTGTAATGGAAACTGAGCTGTCTAAAACGCATGCGGAACGGGCTCCGTTGAAGCGGGTTTCTTCAATTCCCAGAGTTCTACCCAATTCTTGAAGCTCACAGCTTTGATTTCTTTTACAACTTAGACAGTCTTGTGAATGATCCGATAGTAAAAGCTCATACAGGACTTTTCTTGCTTTTCTAACCCTGGATGAATTTGTGTGAACAACCATGCCTTCTGTAATTTTCGTGATACATGAGGCTTGCAGGGTTTTTGCACCCTCAACTTCAACTACGCAAATTCTGCAGGATCCAAATTCATGGACGCCTTCCAGATAGCATAAATGAGGGATATTAATTCCATTATTTTTTGCGGCCTCAAGAATAGTGGAATTTTCATCGGCGGAGATTTTCTTTCCGTTTATGGTAAAGTTAATCATAAAACTACCTCCTATCACAGTGCAAGCAACGCATGGATTCTGCCAAGGCATTGAGCTTATGGAATCCCAGCACAACTTCACTATCCATATTCATTCGCTTGTCAACGGGCAGCATGTCAAGAGGGAATCTGTTTAATGCAACAATTTCATCCTCATCAAATGTTTTTGGTATATCGATTTTGGGGCCTTTATTGAGTTTGCCTTTGCCTCCCAGATAAAGGTCTATGGAAACAGCAGCCTTTTTCCCGTCAGCTATAGCTGATATAACCGTATCAGGACCTCTGGCTACATCGCCTCCGGCAAACACACCATCCATCGTTGTCATTAAAGTGTCTTCCTGAATGATGAAGGTTCCCCAAGAGGTTATTCCTATTTCCTCCTTTTTAATAAAAGGTAAATCCGCATATTGGCTTACAGCAGGAATAACATTATCCACTTCAAGCATGAAGTTGGAGCCGCTTATTGGTATGGATTTTCTCCTGCCGGAGCCATCAAATTCACCCAGCTTCATTTTGATACACTCTATTTTTTCTACAGAACCATTTTTTCCTGGAATAAATCTTACCGGGGTGACGAGATCCATGATCTCAACTCCTTCAGCAATGGCTTCATGAATCTCCGATTCATAGGCGGGCATGGCGTCAATTGTTCTTCGGTAAAGCACAATGACCTTCTTGGCACCCAGCCTCAAAGCAGTTCTGGCTGAATCAATGGCTGTATTTCCGCCGCCTATGATAGCGACTGTGTGACCTAGCTTCACATCTCGTTTGAGATTAACATCTTTCAGGAAGGTTATGCCGTGAATCACACCCTTAAGCTCCTCTCCGGGAATATTGACCCGTTGCGGGAATTGAGTTCCCGTCGCTACATATATGGAGTCATATTTATTGCGCAGATCCTGGAAAGCAATATCACGACCAACCTCGGTATTTAAGAATATATTGACTCCTGCTTGTGTGACCAAATCAATCTCATGGGTTATGACTTTTTGAGG
>CAYWXN010000167.1:0-4773 GCA_964462075.1 uncultured Ruminiclostridium sp.
CTGCTGCGATTTAAAGCGGGCATACAACTCATTGCATGAGTTGTTTTGGATTGCGGAGCCATACGACTCAATATTTAGTCGTTTTGCGACATAGAAACAGGATGTTGGCATGGAGCGCTAAATCGCTGCAGGCTACAGCCGCTGTAATTGTAGCTTATAATTAAAGTGATTAGTTTTAGAACAGTCTGCCAGATGAAATTTCTGAGCGCACACATGATATCGACTAAAGGTTCAATACAATTATAAAAACTTGGGAGATGAAATAATGGATAATTGTCTGTTTTGCCGTATTATAAAAGGCGAAATACCATCAGCTAAGGTTTATGAGGACGAATACGTTTATGCTTTTAAGGATATTAATCCGGCCACACCTGTGCATGTGCTTGTTGTTCCTAAGGTTCATATCGATAGTCTTGAGGCATTGAATGAAGAAAATATGGAAAATGTATCGCATATTCATCGAGGAATAAAAAAAGTTGCCGAGCTAACCGGGATTAATAAAGACGGCTACAGAATAATTGTAAACTGCGGAGAAGGTGCAGGCCAAACTGTTTTTCATCTTCATTATCATGTTTTGGGCGGAACAAAACTCAGTGAAAAAATAATATAATTATATGAATAAGAAAAATGTATTGACGCTTTCAAAACCACTATTATATAATAGATTACGTGCTGTAACATGGTTTACCATTCACACTGACTGGATAAATCCCCTGGCACGGCGGCATGTACGTTACAGAGGGGAGGGATAGATGTGTCTGAAGTAAGAGTTAAGGAGAACGAATCCCTTGACAGTGCGCTGAAAAGATTTAAGAGACAATGTGCGAAGTCTGGCGTTCTCGCTGAAGTGAGGAAGAGAGAGCACTATGTCAAACCCAGCGTAAAGCGAAAAAAGAAATCCGAGGCTGCGAGGAAAAGGAAAACGAAGTAAGGGTTTTATTTGGTTACCCTTAAGGAAGATAGCCTTAACAAAATTTTAATAAATAACAAAGCCCGGAGAAAACTTCGGGCTTTGTTATTGTAAAAACAACAAAATTCCGGGGATCGTCAGCAATCTTTGATTGCTTTAACGGCTGGGGTTCTTATTGTAAGAAAACTGAAAAAATGCATAAGGAAAAAATGATGGAAAACTATTATTTAGGTAACGGGAGAAACTGGAAGTGCATAAATAAGACAATCAATAGAGAGGTTGCAGATAAAATTTCAGATGAACTTATATATAATCTGCTATTTCAAAGAGGTTTAAGTACCTTAGATGACATTCAATCATTTTTAAAGCCATCACTTGAAAATTTCCATGACCCATTTTTATTAGACGGGATGAAAGATGCAGTTGACAGAATTCTTACTGCAATTCAAGAAAAACAAAGAATCTTAATCTATGGAGACTACGATGCAGATGGTGTTTCGGCAACTTCAATTCTAATAAGATATTTTAAAACTTTGAATTTGCAAACTGATTTTTATATACCCGATAGAGTTGACGAAGGCTATGGAATTTCTGATGCAGCAGTTGAATTTATAAGCAGCAGTGATTATGACTTGGTTATTACTGTTGATTGCGGTATATCGGCGCGTTGTCAAGTGGCGGAAATAGTTGAAAAATGTACGAATAGAGGAAAAGTAATCGATATTATTATTACCGATCATCATCAGTGCAATGAAGAGCTTATTCCCGATGCTTTAGCAATTATTAATCCACATCTACCCAGCAGTAAATATCCATTCAAGAATCTATGCGGTACAGGAGTGGCTCTAAAAATGGTTCATGCGTTGGGGATGCGCACAGGTAATCCTCGGGCTTTTGAAGATTACCTTGATATTGCAGCCATAGCCACAATAGCCGATATTGTTGAATTAACCGGTGAAAATCGCATTATAACCAAGTTTGGGATAGAAAAAATACTTAAAGATCCTTGCGTCGGTATTAAAGCTCTTTTAAATGTCGCTTTAGCAAATAAGACACCGATAGATTCCTACAGGGTTTCCTTTGTTATCGCGCCAAGAATTAATGCAGCCGGGCGTATGGGAGATGCGAGTATTGCTGTTAAGTTATTTACAACCGATGAACAATCAAAAGCTATTGAATTTGCCGGTAATCTAAACAGCTCTAATACAAAAAGGCAGGAAATTCAGGATGAGATATTCAAAGATGCAATTAAAATTATAGAAAATGATTCTAAATATAAAAAAGAAAAGATCATTGTGGTCTATAATGAGAACTGGCATCACGGCGTAATAGGTATTGTTGCATCAAAGCTTGTAGATCGTTACCATAAGCCGGTATTCGTTTTCTCGGTTGAAAACGGGAAAGCTGTAGGTTCGGCCAGAGGAATAGAAGGCTTTAATATTTATAAAGCAATGGAGTCCCAATCAGGAATACTGATTAAATATGGAGGGCATGAGCAGGCCGGAGGGCTTACAATTTCAGTGTCAAACTTAGAACTATTCAGGAAGGACATTAATCTATATGCAGGCAGTTTAATAACAGAAGAAATGCTCATCCCTGAAACAGCTATTGATTTAGAATTAAAAAGAAATGAGATTAGTTTAGAAGCGGCAAAAATAGTTTCACAATTGGAGCCATTTGGTTGCTGTAATTCCATGCCTGTATTTTGCTATAAAGGGGCTATAATCAAGGAGAAAAAACTAATCGGAAACGGTCAGCATCTTAAACTTTTTTTTGATATTGAAGGAAAGAAAATTGAAGGAGTGTATTTCGGAAAAGGGTATCTTGATATAGGAATATTTCCTATGGACAAGGTTGATATTATATTTACACTGGAAGTAAATGATTTCAGAGGTATTGAAAACTTACAAATAAAGATTTCGGATATGCGACTTTCAGAGGAAACTATAAAAAGAAACAAATTATTACTAAAAGCGGCTCGTCAAGTTGAATGTCTTGATTGCGAAGATAATTGGCTTTATAATGGGATTATTGATAAAATAATCTTTTATGACGATATTGTAGTAGACAGGGACATTCTTATTGTCATATACAAATATATAAGCCGTAAAGGACCAATAATCCTTACAACCCCGGATTTGTTCATACATTCCGGAATCCTTTATAGAGAAACAAAAATCAACATAAATGCATATAAATTTATCCTAGCATTATTGATATTTGATGAGTTAGGACTTATGGAAGTAATACTGGATGATAAGGGAAACTATACAATAAGACAACCTAATGAGGTAAAGAAAGTAAACTTAGAGGATTCAGAGATTCTGGATTGGGTAAATAATATGGTACATAATTTGAAGTAAATTGGTGGAAATCATGCTTGATGCGTTCATGAGACTAAAAAATCTAATAATGAAATATAATCCCGATTCAGATCTTGCTATGATAGAAAAGGCATATAATATTTCTACCAAAGCCCATGAGGGACAAGAAAGAGTATCGGGAGATCCATACATTGTTCATCCGGTTGAAGTAGGATGTATCCTTGCTGAACTCGAGATGGATGATAGTTCAATTGCTGCCGGAATACTTCATGATACCATTGAGGATACCACTTTTACTTATGAACAGATAAAGAAGGAATTCAATGCAGAAATAGCGGAGCTTGTTGAAGGTGTTACTAAGCTTACCAAAATCCCTTACACATCTAAACAGGAAATTCAAGCTGAAAACTTTAGAAAAATGTTTCTTGCTATGGCAAAGGATATCCGAGTGATAATAATAAAACTCGGAGACCGTCTTCATAATATGAGAACCCTTAAGTTTATGGCAAAGGATAAGCAGCTTCAAAAGGCCAGGGAAACAATGGAAATATACGCACCATTGGCCCATCGTCTTGGAATTCATAAGATCAAATGGGAACTTGAAGATTTAAGCTTTCGATATTTAGATGAAAAAAGCTATTATGACTTAGTTGAAAAAATCGCAAAAAAGCGCAAGGAACGCGAGGAATATATTAGCAACGTTATCGAAAACGTTAGAAAAAAGACTCAGGAAGTAGAAATAGAAGCAACCATAGAAGGTCGCGCAAAGCATCTTTACAGTATTTACAAAAAAATGACTGTTCAGAATAGGACCCTTGAGCAAATTTATGATCTTTTCGCAATACGATTGATTGTTGATTCGGTGAAAGATTGCTATGCACTTTTAGGCTTGATGCATGAGATGTTCAAACCCATGCCCGGACGTTTCAAAGATTATATATCCATGCCCAAACCGAATATGTATCAGTCTCTGCACTCTACAGTAATCGGACCCGAAGGCATACCCTTCGAAGTACAAATACGAACATGGGAAATGCATAGAGTTGCCGAAGTTGGTATTGCTGCCCATTGGCAATATAAAGAGGGAGGATACGGTGAAAAATCCTATTCCGAGAAACTTTCCTGGCTTCGTCAAATGATTGAATGGCAAAAAGATGCCAGAGATCCCGATGAATTTATGGAAAACCTTAAAATAGATTTATTTACCGATGAGGTATTTGTTTTTACACCTAAAGGAGATGTTAAAAACCTTAGAGCCGGCTCTAATCCTATAGACTTTGCTTATTCTATTCACAGCGCCATTGGTAATCGCATGATAGGTGCAAAAATAAACGGTAGGATTGTAACTCTTGATTACGAACTTAAAAACGGGGATATTATTGAGATTATTACGTCCGGTGCAAGTAATGGGCCCAGCAGGGACTGGCTGAAAATTGCAAAGACTTCACAAGCCAGAAGCAAAATTAACCAATGGTTTAAAAAAGAAAAGAGAGAAGAAAATGTTGAACAAGGTAAGCTTGCTTTTGAAAAAGAGTTAAA
>CAYWXN010000168.1:0-4738 GCA_964462075.1 uncultured Ruminiclostridium sp.
TTGGTCGGAGTGACACGACTTGAACGTGCGACCTCTTGCACCCCAAGCAAGCACTCTAATCCACCTGAGCTACACCCCGACATTAATAAACCTATTAATACGGATTACCATTAACTTGTGACCCGTACGGAATCTTATTATAATGTATACCGGTAAAAATCTCAATACCTTTTACTAAAAATATTCTTCTTAGTATGTCAGAATGGTACAAGGTACCTGTCTCCTTGTCCCACATAAAATAAAACCGCCCATTTTGCAACAGACGGTCATTGTTTAAAATATTATTACCTTCGTTTTATGTACTGCTTTTTGCAGAGTACTTTTTAAATGCCATATATGCAAAGAAGCCGTAAATAAGAAGACCAAAAAGTGATGACCAGCTAAAGAATCCATAATTACCGGGCAAATTCTTAATAAGATAAATAAGATCAATTAGCGCTTCGACACCAAGTCCGATTGTCAAAGCAAAGAAATTCTTTTTTGCAATGCATAATAGGACCCCCAATATAAACACATAAAAGAGCAATCCGCTTATTATACCACCAAGGTTTACAAAGATATCAAGAAACCTCAAAGCACAACAGCCTAAAAGTATGTACATATCAAAAGCTAATAATGAAGATAGTATAGGCTTGCCCTCAAAATAAGTTTTTAACTCGTTACTGACATTCTCAATCATAAAAAACGCCTCCCAGCAATATTTGTGTAGATTAAAAATCTACTTAAGATATATTATACATAATTAACAGGAAAATTTCGCCTATTATTTTTATTAATGATACATTTCATGATAAAATGTACACACATAATATATAATAATTTTACATCATATTTAGGGAAAGGTTCTTATGCAAATCAAGAAAACATCAAATAAAAAAAAGAATTACAAATGGAAATTCTTATCGATTATACTTTTACCCTTGGCAATACTGATAAAACAGGTTATGGCTAATTTCCCCGAATTCACTGAGAAGTATTATTCAAGGGGTATCTATAAATTCATTATACAGCCTGTGAGCTTATTAACGGGGTTGATTCCTTTTTCTGTTGCGGAACTGGCTCTTGTTTTCCTTGTTATATTTATTCCTGTAATGATTATATACCTCATTATAAAAGCAATCCGGAAACGTAAAGGTATAATTCTCTTGCAGTTTCTTGCTAATGTGGTCCTAATCGGTTCCCTATGGTTTTTTATTCAGGTGATGGTTTGGAATATTAATTATGAACGATTGCCTTATTCGGAACTTGCCAATATTAATATACAAGATTCTTCAGTAGAAGATCTGGATGCACTTTGCCGCTGGCTTGTAGATGAGACGAATAAATTAAGAGAACAGGTTTCTGAGAATCAAGACGGTGTTATGCTCGTCGAAGGCGGATATAAGTCAGTCTTAGAACGTGCTGCTAAAGGATATGAAGCAATTGAGCAAAAATACCCGTTTTTAGGGGGGAAATACGGTCCTCCTAAACCTGTTTTGCTTTCCAGGCTAATGTCCCATACTAATATTATTGGTATTTACTCCTGCTTGACAGGTGAGGCAAATATTGATATTGATATTCCTCATTTTGACCTAGCATCTACAGCAATGCATGAGATGGCTCATCAAAGAGGTTTTGCCCGGGAAGATGAAGCTAATTATATAGCTTATAAGACTTGCATGGCACATCCTAATGTTGATTTTAAATATTCCGGAAGCGTTATGGCGCTGCAGTATTCTATGAATGCACTTTATAATGAGAATCCTGACCGCTATTTCGCCATAGCTGAAAATTTTAGTGATGGATATTTAAGGGATTTAGAAGCTGATCGTGTCTATTGGAAGCAATTTCAGGGTATTACAAAAGAAGTCGCTAATAAAATGAACGATACTTATTTAAAGTTCAACGGTGAAGAAGACGGCGTTAAAAGCTACGGCAGAATGATTGATTTGCTGCTGGCAGAGCATAAGAGCAGTTACAGTTCCTATAAATCATCCAATCAATAGTATTTCTATACTATATATAAAAAACAAGCAATATTTTGACAAGATTTCGTATTGTTTTCTATTTCACCATTTCTTCATAAGTGATATTTTATAATCTGTTGTATTCTATCACGAAAGGGTTGGGTGTATGCAAAAGCCAAAATTATTCACCACCTTAAAAGGTGGTTATTCAAGAGAGCAACTATTTAAGGATATAACCGCAGGAATAATTGTCGGAATAATTGCTATTCCATTATCCATCGCACTGGCTATAGCATCCGGGGTGTCTCCCGAAAAGGGATTGTACACCGCCATCATTGCGGGCTTTGTTATTTCTTTGCTTGGCGGTAGCAGTGTACAGATTGGCGGGCCTACAGGTGCATTTGTAGTAATAATTTACCGTATTATTGAAAAAGAAGGGTACCCGGCATTAGTGGCGACTACAATTATGGCAGGTTTTATCCTTATTTTTATGGGCATTATCAAAATCGGAAGTATTATTAAGTATATTCCGTACCCTATTACAACCGGCTTCACAAGTGGCATTGCCCTAGTTATTTTTTCTCAGCAAATCGGAGATTTTCTGGGACTTAAAACCAAAAAGCTTCCATCTGAATTTTTCCCGAGAATTGGCCAATACGTTAAAAGTATAAATACTGTTTCAATCAGCAGCGTGGTTATAGGAATAATAGCACTGTTAATAATAATTGGCTGGCCTTACATAAATAAAAAAATCCCCGGATCACTTGTAGCAATATTGCTTACTACTGTGACCGTAAAACTATTGGGGATACAGGTAGATACAATAGGTGACAGATATAGCGACCTTGCTGCCACCTTGCCTACACTTGTTATACCGTCTATTGATATTGATATGATTATCAAACTATTTCCTACTGCTCTGACAATAGCCATTCTTGCCGGAATAGAATCCTTATTATCGGCTGTTGTAGCTGACGGTATGATCGGCGATAAGCATAATTCAAATACTGAGCTGGTAGCACAGGGAGTGGCTAATATTTTTTCGGGGCTGTTTGGCGGAATACCTGCTACCGGTGCTATAGCGAGAACTGCGGCTAATGTCCGTAACGGCGGGAGAACTCCTGTGGCAGGCATAACTCATTCTCTGGTTGTTTTTGTAATAATGATGGTTCTTATGCCCTATGCAAAATTAATTCCAATGCCCACTCTGGCCGCAATTCTCATGATAGTAGCTTATAACATGAGTGAATGGAGAACATTTCAGAGCCTATTTAAGGCTCCAAAAACCGATATAGCCATTCTTTTGACCACATTCATCCTAACTGTGGCTGTAGACCTTGTAGTAGCAATAGAATTCGGAGTTGTTATGGCTGCATTCCTATTTATGAAACGAATGGCCGATATAACGAAAGTGGAGTCAATTAAGAGCGACCTTGAGGATAATCCCGATATAACACTCAGTAATCCTGAGGGAATTGATCCTGCTATTCAAATATTCCAGATATACGGTCCGTTTTTCTTCGGCGCTGCAGATAAATTCACAAATACTATTCAGGATAATATTTCAAAGACATATGTAATGATAATCCGTATGCGTCATGCCCCCTTTATGGATGCCACGGGTTACCATGCTTTGTCGAAAACATATTCTTTTTGTCGCAGACATAAAATCCTGCTGTTGTTTACTCAAGTTCAAAAACAACCCTATGAGCTCTTAAATAAGCATGGCTTTATTGAATTGGTCGGAAAGGATAATTTTTGCGATAATATTGAGATTGCGCTTGTCAGGGCAAACGCGTTTGTAGATTTAAACAGAAAATTTCCTCTAAATAAAAAATAAACATGCGATCGAGTGTTTTAACAGCCCAACATCGTAAACATAATCCCCAATTGATGTTGGAGAAACGAAAAACATTTAAAAAGGGCCGTTTCTTTAAGAAACCGGCCCTTTAATTTTGCATTCTATCAGTTTGAAAGTTCTTTAATTGAAGTCACAAATGATGCCATATTCTGAATATCTGATGGAATAATAATTTTGGTAGCTTTCCCGTCAGCGGCCTTTTCAAAAGCTTCCAGGCTGCGGATTGCAATAACCTCTTTGCTCAATTCCTGCTCCTTAATCATTCTTAATCCTTGAGCAGTAGCCTCCTGTACCTTTAGGATGGCCTCGGCCTGACCTTCGGCTTCACGAATGGTGGCTTCTTTTTTAGCCTCTGCCCTTAATATTGCCGAGGTCTTTTCAGCTTCAGCCTCAAGGATAGCAGACTGCTTCTTTCCTTCCGAGACCAGAATACTGGAATGCTTTTCGCCTTCCGCCCTAAGTATGGATTCACGTCTTTCACGCTCTGCTCGCATCTGCTTTTCCATAGCATTCTGAATATCTGCGGGAGGAAGAATATTCTTAACCTCGACACGATTAATCTTTATTCCCCAAGGATCTGTAGCTTCATCCAGTATAATTCTCATCTGGTTATTAATAGTATCACGGGAGGTTAAAGTTTCATCCAATTCCAGATCACCAATAATATTACGCAAAGTTGTCGTTGCCAAAAGCTCAATAGCCATCATAGGCCGCTCCACCCCGTAGGTATACAGCTTCGGATCGGTAATGGTAAAATAAATAACGGTGTCAATCTGCATGGTAACATTATCCTTTGTAATAACAGGCTGAGGCGGAAAATCCAATACCTTTTCTTTAATTGAAACACGATTGGAAATTTTGTCAATCAAAGGAACCTTAAAGTGGAGACCAACCTCCCATGTTTCCTTATATGCGCCCAATCTTTCTAAAA
>CAYWXN010000169.1:0-4737 GCA_964462075.1 uncultured Ruminiclostridium sp.
TAATCGGAACTATATCATTTACGGGCATTATGCCAAGAGTAACCATACGGTCAACATGACTGTAAACGGCTACAACTTCATCAGGCAGATACAAGTTTTCTATTAAATACTCTTTCCTTGTCTCCTCGGTAGTGTAACGCTTAAAATCCCGTTGATTTGTTGAATATCGAATATCCATTTGCTTTCTCCTTTTAATTATTTAATTCTTTACCTCAAAACCAAAGATTTCGAATGGGTACCGAGTCATTGAGAATTGAGGCCGGGGATATCCCCTCTCTTTAAACAATACTACCTTACTGCCACCAACAGAGGTGGGGTAAATTTATATTTTTATTATAACCTATTCTGCCATGAGTGACGGAATTTTCAATATATTTCATATCAATATAATTAACATCTTCACCAATATGATTCCCAATCGGTATTTAGCCGTGTCAATGCCTCCATATAAAAGTAATCGCCCCAGCTTGCACATTCGTCAACCCCCTCAGGCGTACACGTATTGTATGGCGATTTTTTGCTGTATGTTGCATGTAATACCTGACCGTTAGAAATTGACGGATCTTTAACACTGTAATTATCCACAAGGGATTTTACTATTTGTTTGGCTAGAGATGTATATAAATTGCCTACCTTTTCATCTACATGCCTTGACATTTCAAGTAGACCACAAGCAACAATTGAGGCGCTTGATGAGTCTCTCGGCTCCTCGTTACCGCTTGTAAAAATCATATCCCAGTATGGAATTAAATCTGTCGGAAGCTTTTTGATATAAAATCTCAATACTCTCTTGAAAGCATCGAGATATTCAGGCCTCTTTTCATATTTATAGCTTAGGGCTATACCGTATATAGCCCACGCCTGGCCTCGTGCCCAGAACGAATCATCACTGTAACCCTGGCATGTTGCACCGTGACTCATTTCCCCCGTTTCTGGATTCATAAACACGGTATGGTACGTGCTGCCATCTTTACGAATAGAATATTTAAGACAAGTCGCTGTATGTTTCCGCGCTATATCAGCGTATTTTTCATTACCGGTTTCTGCACTTGCCCAGTAAAGTAATGGCAGATTTAATAGACAATCAATGATATACCGGTAATTATCAGGTGCCCCTAGCTCTCCCCAGGCTTGTATAAACTTGCCCAGAGGATGGAACCTTTCGATTAAACGATCTGCCGCCATAATTGCCGCATCCCGTGCGTCATTATTGTTTAAAAGCTTTGCAGGTGCAACACATGAAGGTGTGTAGAGAAAACCCATATCATGGTGGTCAATCTCTATTCTATTTTTTATACGATTATTAAAGTTGTCAACTAGGATTAAACCTGATTCTCTAAACTCTGAGCCACCTGTGTATTCATATGAAAGCCATATCTCACCGGGCCAAAAACCGCAAGTCCACTGTTTATTTTCACATTTAGGATAAAACCCTTTAACACTTGTGTGATTCCGGCAGGAATATGTAAACTCGGGTAAATTGCGCTTAACTTGTTCCACAGCTGTTTTTAGCGCAATATGAACCTCGTCGTCAGTAATTTCTTTTAGCGGAATATTCATTTCTACCCCTTTAAGCCTACCGATGCTACGCCCTGTACAAAGTATTTTTGGAGAGATAAGAATATTATCAGTACAGGAATTAATGCAACAACACTTGCCGCCATAATAAGGCCATATTCACTTGAATACTGCATTATGAACATTCGCAAACCGATTTGTATAGTCTTAAGTTCGGTTTTGGTCAGATAAATCTGCGGGCCCAAAAAGTCATTCCACGTATTTACAAAAGTAAATATTGTTAGAGTGGAAAGTGCCGGTTTTGATAGAGGAATCATTATTTTTGCCCAGATCCCGTATTCGTTTAAACCATCAATTCGAGCTGCTTCGCATAGTTCGTCGGGAATGCTTTGATAGAACTGTCTCATCAAAAACACTCCAAAGGCTGAAAAGGCCTGAAGACATATTATTGCAAGATGTGAGTTATTAAGCCCCATGCTCCTCATCATAATAAACTGAGGCACCATATATGCCTGCCATGGTACAGCGATAGTTGCAATATAACCCAAGAACAAGAAGTTTCGACCTTTAAATTGTAACTTTGCAAAAGCATAAGCCGCAAAACTAGATGTTAATAGCTGCAGGAAAGTTACAATAACCGATAATTTTGCTGTGTTAAATATAAAGGTATCCAGAGGTATCTTCTTCCATATGTCTAAATAGTTTTGCCATCTCGGATTCTCCGGAATCCACTTCATAGGGAATGTAAAAACGTCTTTATTGAGCTTTAGTGATGAGGATAACATCCATGCAAAGGGTACAAGCATAACAAAGGTCATTATAATTAAAATAATGTATAAAAACAGCTTTGCAATTTTTTTGCTCTTATTCTCCTTTATCATATATGCTCCCCCCTTAAGTGTACTTCTTTTCGCCACGGAATTGAATCAACGTAACTACAAGTACAAGAATGAATAGAACCATTGCCTGTGCACTTGCGTAGCCGAAACTCAGTGAACGAAATGCTGTATTGTAAATTTGATAGACAAGTACTCTCGTTGCGTCACTTAATTGATTATCGCCTCCGGCAAAAAGGTTTATAAATATGTCATAAACCTTAAATGAGTTAATAATCAGAATCATAGTAACAAAAAATGTTGTAGGCGCTAGCTGTGGTATGGTAACATTACGAAACTTTTTCCATGAATTCGCTCCGTCAAGCTCCGCAGCTTCGTATAATTCCGGATTAATACCCTGCAGTCCCGCAAGATAAATAACCATATAATACCCCATATTTTTCCATACCGAAAATAAAATTACGGTAATCATAGCCCAATCCTTGCTTGCACCCCATCCAGGAAGCTTTTCAAAGGGTATGCCCGTAATGGCATTAAGTAAGTTATTGATGGGTCCTCTTACCGGGCTGAACATAAAGTTCCAAACTGCTGCAACGGCTACAAGAGATGCAACATACGGGAAAAACGAAACAGTACGAAAGAAATTTCGTGCAATAATTTTTCTGTTTAATAAAATTGCCAAAGCCAATGCACATACAATTGTCATTGGGACAACTCCCGCTGTATATACAATTGTATTTTTCAGTGCTCTTGTAAATTGTGCATCTTTAATAAGTCGTAAAAAATTATCAAACCCTGCATAATTTATCGGGTTTGCTCCATCCCATTCCAAAAATGATAATACAAGTGCAAATACTAATGGAATAAGTGTAAAAATAGCGAAACCGATAAAATTTGGCGCAATAAAGCTATAGGCAATTAAAGCTTGTTTTGTTTTTTTGAAATTGCGTCTCTTTTTTGTTGGTGCGGACATAGTGCTGCTGGACACGCTAATCCCCCTTTGTAAATGAAGCGGGCGGGCAAAATACCCGCCCTATATTGTTATTAACTAAAGCCTATTTTAGAATTTCTGCGATCCTGGTGTTCATATCAGTTATAGCCTGGTCGATAGTTGTATTCTTAGTCATGATATTATCATGGCATTCGTTGAGAACTGTTTCGATATCTGCACTCTTCTCATGTAAAGGCATTTCAAGAAATGTCTTGGTGGTTTTAAGAGCTTCTTTACTTGCCGCATCAGTTGGGAATCCATCAATAGAAGTAATCGATGCAACAACATCGTCATTTTTAATTGCAGGAATTGTTCCTGTATCTGCAATAACACTTGCTCCATCAGGTCCTGTTACAAATTTCATGAAATCAAGTGCAGCTTCCTTATTCTTGGACTTAGCATTTACTGCCAACGAGGTGATAGTACCAAGAGTTGTACCTGCAGGAACACCATCGGGATGAGGATATTTAGCAAGGCCCCAGTTTGTAGCAAGGGATTCACCTGCTTTAACCTTTGCAATTTGGGTTGCGATAAACCAGCTTCCCATATTCATCATAGCAATCTGTTGGTTGTAGAACACACCGGAATAGTGGATGCTGGAGGTTTTTAGTGTAGCATAATCCTGGCAAATACCATCATCTTGTTGTTTTAAGATCAATTCATAATAAGGCTTTAAGAAATCATATGTTCCGTCGACAATTGTGTTTTTACCGTCAAGTATTCCAAACAGTTGAACAGCACTGCGCCATGTGTGATAATGATTACCATAAATCTTGTTAGCGCCGCTGCCGCTGGTCATTTTACGAGCGAGTTCATCATATTGAGTAAGTGTCATATCATTTGTAGGATAAGCAACACCTGCTTTGTCAAACAAATCTTTGTTGTAGAATATAAGCCAGAAGTCACTGCGGAATGGTAGAGCATAAACTTCATTGTTTACTGTAATCTGTTCTGTTGTACCGCCGTAAAGTGAAGTATCAATTCCACTTGATGCTATGTAGGAATTTAGCGGTTCTAAATGATTCTGCTTAACAAGGTTAGCATAACCGGGTATATCCTTAATTGTAAGGACATCAAGATCTGCTCCGCCCGAAAGCTGAGTGCTGAGCATGGTCATGAAGTCTGCTGATCCAAGGTCAACATACTCGATTGTTACGTTAGGATTTTTTGCTACATAGGCATCAACAAGTGGTTTGTAATAAGCTGTGGCATCAAGATCCCACATAGCCCATTTCAATGTTACAGGCTCTTTTTTAGCCGGAGCTTCCGGTGCCGGAGCCGAAGATGATGTAGCAGGTGCAGATGGTGCAACGCTAGATGCAACAGGTGGAGTAGATGTTCCGCAAGCAGCAAGCATTCCTACTGACATTGCAATTACAAGTAAAACAGATA
>CAYWXN010000170.1:0-4723 GCA_964462075.1 uncultured Ruminiclostridium sp.
TGTTACATTGATAGGAATCGCTGGCGCTGTCAAACGCAGCTAAGCGGCGTGGCTGCTGCGATTTAAAGCGGGCATACAACAAGCCTGCTTGTCGTTTTGGATTAGCGGAGCGGCGCGAATAATTTCCGGATGAAATTCCTGAGCGGCACGCATGGCATCGACTAAAGGTTCCATAGTGTGCATTTATAGCCAAGACAATGTCGCATTATTCTTAAAGTATCTTGCATATGTATATAGCAGCAAACATTCCCATATAAGAGGAGATCAGAGATGCCGCTACGGCATGACGGGTGTCCTTAGCACTTGTAGCTCCAAAGTAAACAGCGATGGTATAAAGTACGGTTTCACTGGAGCCCATGATGGTAGATAAAACCCTGCCTATGTATGTGTCTGCTCCATAGAGCTTGATTTGTTCACTGAACATTCCCAATGAGGCACTTCCCGAAAAAGGCCGAATTAAAAGAATTGGAGCGGTTTCCGAGGGGATACCGATGAATTCCAAAGGCTTTGAAATCAGGTTAGTTAAAATATCAATAAGACCCGATGCATTTAAAATAGATACAGCCGCTATGATCCCCACCATGGTAGGAAGGATGTTAAAGGCAGTTTGTGCACCCTCCTTAGCCCCCTCGATAAATACGTCAAAGACCGGAATGCCATTAAAATAAGCTGCTAACACGATTAACAGAATAACTCCGGGAAGTGAAAAGTCTGATATAAAATTCATTAAAATCATCCCTTCGGAGAACTGAATTTTTCCAACAGTTTTGCTGTTATAATTCCTGAAACTAAAGATATAAATGAGGCAACCCAAATACATGGTATAACCGATGATGGGTTAGAGGAACCCGCCTGCTGGCGAATGATAAGTACAGTTGAAGGAATGAGTTGTATACAGGCTGCGTTGACCACACCAAACATGACCATTGCGTTACTTGCAACCGGCGAATTATTATTTACATTTGAAAGCTCTTTCATAGCCATAATTCCCAATGGAGTAGCGGCATTTCCCAGACCCAAAAGATCCGCGCTGATACTCATGGCAATAGCACCGTTAGCGGGATGGTCTTTCGGTATACCCGGAAAAAGAAATCTAAAAACTCCTTTAAGCAACTTCGCCAAACCATCAACAAGGCCGCCTTTTTGTGCTGCTTTCATCATACCGGACCAAAGGCACATAGAACCAAGCATTGTTATAACAAGATTCACCGAATTGACGCAGCTTTCCAAAACTGCATCGGATATTTCGTCCATTCTGCCTGTAAGAATTCCGGTTATTACTCCGGCCAGAATCATAACAATCCAAATTGTATTTAGCATAAAATCAATCCGATTTATATGTACTCTCTCTTAATAAATATAAAAAATAGAATTTTTTATTCATAAGCCAAAGCCTTTATCTAGTGTCAAATAACAATACTTTTCAAACATAATTTAGCAAAAATCGTAAATAAAGTGATATATTATGTTGACCTGTCCTTCAATTTTATGGTATTATGACATATAGAAAAAATCTAGGGGGGAAGTTTGGTGAAATCAACCGGTATTGTCAGAAAAGTTGACGAGCTTGGTAGAGTTGTGTTACCTATTGAGCTAAGAAGAACACTGGATATCGCCGAAAAGGATGCTCTCGAAATTTATGTGGACGGAGCAACTATTATCTTAAGAAAGTATGAGCCCGCTTGTATTTTCTGTGATAACGCAAAGGATATCACGGTTTATAAGGGAAAGAATATTTGTAGCGATTGTTTAGCACAGCTAAAATAAAAGTAACAGATATACGTAAAAGGCCGTTTCGTAAAGAAACGGCCTTTCCTTTTTGCGTATTATTAATATTTTGAAAATACTTTAACGAAGATATCTGCAGCCTCCTCCATCAGGTCCCTGGTGTGAGTGGCGGTATAGCTGGTTCGTATCATACTGAATCCTTGAGGCACAGCCGGGGAAATAACAGGATTCACATATAACCCCTCATTCAATAGCTCTCTGCAGAGAATAAATGTTCTTGTGTCATCATATGTCATAATGGGGATTATAGGGGTTTCGGTCTCGTTAAGAGGAATTTTTCTATCTCTTAGAAGAATTCTCATATAATCTGATATATCTTTTAGATTTTTAACTCTCTCTGGTTCTTTTTTAAGAATATTTAAAGCGCAAAGCGCAGCAGCTGCATTTGAAGGTGGAATAGAGGCACTGAAAATAAAAGGACGGGATGTATGCTTGACATAGGATATAACATCAGCACCGGCGGCCATATATCCGCCTAAACTGGCAAGAGATTTGGAGAATGTTCCCATCAATATGTCAACCTCATCCTCCAAGCCGAAATGTTCGGCAGTACCACGACCATGCTCACCCAGAACACCAAGGCCGTGAGCATCATCAACCATAACACGTGCGCCGTACTTTTTAGCCAGTTCAACAATTTGCGGAAGCTTACAGATTTCGCCTCCCATGCTGAAAACACCATCGGTAACAATAAGTATTCCTTTTGAATCGGGAACTTCCGTTAAGGCTTTTTCCAAATCTTCCATGTCACTATGCTTATAACGAACCATGGTAGCATAGCTTAATCGGCATGCATCATAGATGCTGGCGTGATTTTCCTTATCACAAAGAATAACATCATTCCGACCTGCTATAGCCGAGATTATTCCCAGATTAGATTGAAACCCGGTGCTGAATGTCATACAGGCATCTTTATGCAGAAACTCAGACAATGCACTTTCTAATTCCAAATGCAAGTCCAGTGTGCCATTAAGAAACCTGGAACCACTGCACCCGGAGCCGTACTTTTCTACTGCTTTTATTGCTGCTTCTTTAACTCTGGGATCTGAGGTCAGACCTAAATAATTGTTTGAACCAATCATGATGGTTCTGTGTCCTTCCATTGACACAACGGTATCCTGACCTGACTGTAGAGCATGAAAATAAGGATAGATACCAGCTTCAATAGCTTCTTTAACTGTTGTAAAGTCGTAGCATTTTTTAAATAAATCCATGTCGACATCTCCCTTAATCAAGGAAATTTATAATTATGACCTGATTATATTACCAGCATCATAAAATACTATCTTATTGTATCATAATAATGTTAAATATCCAGTATTATTTAATCCCTAAAAAATTTTCACTAAAAATTTTTGCTAGATTTTGCGTTTTATAATACAATAAGTAGTACAAATAAAGTCGCAAAAAGTTTGATAGCCAAATTTTTCAGGGACACGAAGGCGGTAGAAGTTTGAAAAATCAAGTAGTAATTATTACCGGCGCCTCGGCGGGAATAGGCAAGGCAACTGCAGAATACCTTATGAAAAAAGGTTTTCATGTATATGGCACATCTAGAAAAGCAATGGGAAATATTGATGAAAATTCTGCGAATGACCCCAAAAGCGGAGGATTTGTCAGGATCATACCTTTGGACGTTACTTGCGAGGATTCTGTGAAGGCTGCTGTGGAAAATATTATATCCAAGGAAGGGCATGTAGACATTCTGGTAAGTAATGCGGGTACAGGTATTGCCGGTTCTGTCGAGGATGTATCAATGTCCGAGGCAGGTTCCCAATTCGATATTAATTTCTTCGGAACATTAAGAATGATAAAAGCTGTACTTCCTTATATGAGGGAACAGGGTTACGGGAAAATTATAGCGTTAAGCTCAGTAGCCGGAGTAATCTCAATCCCATATCAAGCCCATTACAGTGCCAGTAAATTTGCGATGGAAGGTTTGATTGAGGCCATAAGATATGAAATAGCTCCTTTTGGTGTCAAAGCCTGTCTGGTTGAGCCTGGAGATACTAAAACAGATTTTACAAAAAGCCGTATTATTGCTGAAGGCACAAATGAAAATTCACCTTATTATACAAGATTCACAAAGTCATTGGCTCGCATGGAGAGGGATGAACAAAACGGTGCTTCTCCTGTGGCAGTAGCCAATACTATCTATAAAATGATTAAGAAGAAGAATCCCCCTGTTCGTGTAACAGTGGGGTTCCAATACAAATTGGTACTATTTTTGAAAAGAATCTTACCTACCTTTATATTGGAAAAAGTCGTAGGGCTTTTATATAATTGAATATTACACTTTATAACAGAATCTCCATTAAAAAAATTATAGCGAATTTTATCATTTATTATTGTTAATTTACTTGATTCTATATTTCTGTATGATAGAATATTTTTATAATTTTGATTTGATCTTAATATTACTCTTTATCCACTAACTGGAGGGCAATTAAACAAATTATACAAATGACAATGTTCACCTGAATCTGGCTTACAATGACTAAGACGGTGTTACTTTGGATAAAGTATAGTTGTTTATTGGTTTACGGTAATTGGAGAGGACTAATAAATATGCAGGAGGGAAAACAAATGAATTTTCTTGAAAAGCAGTTCCAACTAAAGAAAAATGGGACCAATGTCAGAACCGAGTTTATTGCAGGAGCAACTACTTTCTTTACCATGGCCTACATTATATTTGTTAATCCGGGTATGTTAGGCGAAACCGGTATGCCTATGGGCGGAGTGTATGTTGCAACAATATTGGCAGCAGTCATTGCGACCTTAATCATGGGCTTGTTTGCCAATGTACCTTATGCGCAAGCACCAGGCATGGGATTAAATGCATTCTTTACCTACACTGTATGCTTCGGCATGGGCTTTACCTGGCAGCAGGCTTTGGCAATGGTATTTATCTGTGGTATCATCAATATCATCATAA
>CAYWXN010000171.1:0-4721 GCA_964462075.1 uncultured Ruminiclostridium sp.
GCAGTTAATGATGCTTCAGGTTTTAAAATGCTGGTCGAAAAGATAAAATAGATATTTTTTGGTGGGGATTAATCCCGCCCGATTAATAAGTCCCTCACAAATGTGGAGGGACTTTATTCATATTTCCGGAGGATAATATGGCTGATTGGATTACAATTACCTCTATGTCAAATCCAATTATAAAAGAGGTAAGAAGCCTAAGTAATAAAAAAGGCAGAATAGCTGCTCAAGCTATTTTGTTGGAGGGCTACCGGCTCGTTAGGGACGCATTGGATTCAGGAGCCGAAATAAGATATTTTATTATATCCGATAGCTTTTTTCAAAAAGACGAATTATTACTTTCAGATATGTCAAATATAAAAGTCGTACAGGTTCCGGATGAGGTTTTTTCACGTATCAGTGAGACACAATCACCTCAAGGAATTATGGCAGTAGCAGAGTTGCCTGTATGTGACAAAAAAGATATCATAAACAGAGTCAAACGGGTCATAGTTCTTGAGAATCTTCAGGACCCCGGCAATTTGGGAACAATAATTCGATCAGCTGATGCATGCGGTTTTGACGCTGTTATTTTATCAAAGGATAGTGCGGATCCATATAACCCTAAAGTAATTAGGTCTACAATGGGATCACTTTTTCATATTCCGGTAATAATAACCGAAGATTTTAATGGACTTTTGAATGAACTAAGGTCAAAAGGAATGCTTCTGATAGCGGCACATACAAGAGATTCCTTACCCTGCTGGCAGGCTGATATGTCCGGAGAATTAGCTATTATTATAGGTAATGAAGGTAATGGCCTTTCAGATAATATATTAGAGCTTGCAGATATGACTGTAATGATTCCTATGACAGGAAAAGCAGAGTCCCTTAATGCATCTGCGGCTGCGTCAATGTTGATATATGAGTGTATGCGGCAAAGAGAAATAAACAAAATTTGCTAAAGTCCTTGATAATAATTCTTATTTATTATAAAATAACATTTGGAATTTGTGATTTTGTTAACAATTCTATATATTTTATTATTTCGGAGGTAAAAACTATGGATGTAAAAGTTGGTATTAATGGGTTTGGCAGAATTGGACGCCTAGCATTTAGAGCAGCAATGGCAAATCCTAATGTAAGAGTAGTGGGAATTAATGACCCGTTTATCGATCTTGATTACATGAAGTATATGCTTAAGTATGACACCGTTCACGGACAGTTTGATGGTGAAATTGTAATTAAGGGCGATAAGCTTGTTGTTAATGGTGAAGAAATAAACATTTATGCTTGCATGAAGCCTGAAGAGATTCCGTGGAAGGATTGCGGCGCAGAATACGTAATCGAGTCTACAGGTTTATTTACAACAACAGAGAAAGCCAGTGTACACCTTCAGGGTGGTGCAAAAAAAGTAGTTATTTCAGCTCCATCAGCTGATGCTCCTATGTTTGTTATGGGTGTTAACCAGGACAAATATACAACAGACATGAATGTTGTATCCAATGCTTCTTGTACAACAAACTGTCTAGCTCCTCTTGCAAAGGTTATCAATGATAAATTTGGTATTATCGAAGGTCTTATGACTACCGTTCATGCTACCACTGCTACACAGAAGACCGTTGACGGCCCTTCAAAGAAGGACTGGAGAGGCGGACGTGCAGCTGCAGGTAACATTATTCCTTCTTCAACCGGTGCTGCAAAGGCAGTTGGTAAGGTTATCCCTGCTCTTAATGGAAAGCTTACAGGTATGGCATTCAGAGTACCTACTCTTGATGTTTCTGTTGTAGATCTTACCTGCCGTATTGAGAAAGCTGCTTCTTATGAAGAGATATGTGCAGCATTGAAAGAAGCTTCCGAAAACGAGCTTAAGGGTATCTTGGGATATACCGAAGATGCAGTTGTTTCTTCTGACTTTATTACTGATGCACGTACTTCTATCTTTGATGCTAAAGCCGGTATCTCCTTGAATCCTAACTTTGTTAAGTTAGTTTCATGGTATGATAACGAGTGGGGTTATTCAAATAAAATTGTTGACCTAATTTCTTATATGGCATCAGTTGATCATAAGTAAGAGTTTTGCGCAAGAGCTTGAAGTTTTAATGGTGAAAACATTAAAAAAGAGCGGCCTTTATTGGTCGCTCTTTACATATGAAGAATAGACTCAATTTAATAATTACAATTAAACTAATATTTTTACAACCTTTTGTTGAAAACTATAATACAAATAAGGTAAAATAAATACGGCTAAAAGCCATTTATTTACTTATACGAAGTATTAAATTACTCTAGAAGGAGATGTGTTTATATGAGTATGAAAAATAAAATGAACATTTCTGACATGGACGTTAAGGGAAAGAGAGTTATTGTCCGAGTTGATTTCAATGTTCCCCTGGACGCAGAGGGAAATATAACCGATGATAAGAGAATTCAAGGCGCTCTTCCTACCATTCGTTATATTATAGACAATGGAGGAAAGCTTATATTGGTATCTCATCTTGGAAGACCGAAAAATGGTCCTGAGGCAAAATTTAGTATGAAACCGACAGCAGAACATTTAAGCAAGCTCTTAGGTAAAAAAGTAATTCTTGCTACAGATGTTATAGGTGATGATGCAAAAGCAAAAGCAGCCGCACTAAAAGAGGGTGAAATCCTCATGCTGGAAAATGTTCGCTTCCACAAGGAAGAGGAAAAGAATGATCCCGCGTTCGCAAAAGAGCTTGCAAGCCTTGCTGATATTTATGTAAACGACGCATTTGGAACAGCTCACAGAGCACACGCATCCACAGCGGGTCTGGCTGATTATCTGCCCTCTGCATGTGGTTATCTGATAAAGAAAGAGCTTGACTTTATGGGAAAGGCTCTTGATAATCCCGAAAGACCCGTTGTTGCCATTCTGGGTGGTGCCAAGGTTTCTGATAAAATCAGCGTTATAGATAATTTAATAGATAAGGTTGACACCTTAATTATAGGCGGTGGAATGGCCTATACTTTCTTTAAGGCTCAAGGCTATGGTGTTGGAACCTCGCTTTGTGAACTGGATAAGGTAGATTTGGCTAACAGTTTACTGGAAAAGGCCAAAGAAAAGAATGTAAATCTTCTCCTTCCTGTTGATAACGTGGTTGGTAAGGAATTTGATGCCAATACCGAGGCCAAAACAGTACATTCTGATGCCATTCCGGAAGGCTGGATGGGGCTTGATATCGGAGAAGAAACCGTAAAATTGTTTGCAGATGCCATTAAAGATGCAAAAACAGTAGTCTGGAACGGACCAATGGGTGTTTTTGAAATGGAAAGGTTTGCAAACGGAACCAAGAAAATTGCTGAAGCTTTGGCTAATTCAGAGGCAATAACCATTGTTGGCGGCGGCGATTCTGCGGCAGCAGTTGAGCAATTGGGTTTTGCTGATAAAATTACCCATATTTCCACCGGCGGCGGAGCATCCTTGGAATTCTTGGAAGGAAAAGAGCTTCCGGGTATCGCAGTTCTAAATGAAAAGAAATAAAAGAATCGAAAGGAAGATATATAATGGCAAAACGTACAATTATGGCAGCAGGCAACTGGAAAATGAATAAAACTCCCACAGAGGCTGTAGAGTTTATTAAAGGCTTAAAAGATCTTGTAGCAGGAAGCAATTCCGAGGTTGTTACAGGTGTTCCTTTCGTTTGTATTCCCGGAGCTGTTGATGCTGCAAAGGGCACAAATATAAAGATTGCGGCACAGAATGTTCACTTTGAAGCAAGCGGAGCATATACAGGTGAGATTTCCTGTGCAATGCTTAAGGATTTGGGAGTGGATTATGTAATAATAGGACATTCAGAAAGACGTGAGTATTTTGGTGAAACAAATGAAATGATAAATAAAAAGGCAAGAGCTATCATAGATGCGGGAATGCTTCCAATTGTATGCTGCGGCGAAACTCTTACTCAAAGAGAACAAGGTGTAACCGCCGAGCATGTTCGCTATCAGATTAAAGTTGCTTTGCTTGGCCTCAGTGCTCAAGAGGTATCTGACCTTGTTATTGCATATGAACCGATTTGGGCCATAGGAACAGGCAAAACAGCTTCAGATGAGCAGGCAGAAGAAGTTTGCGCCATTATTCGCCAATTGCTTGTTGAGCTTTACGGCAATGATGTTGCCGAAAAGACCCGTATATTGTACGGTGGCAGCGTTAATGCCGGCAATGCGAAAGCACTTTTTGCTATGCCTAATATTGACGGAGGATTGGTCGGCGGAGCAAGCTTAAAGCTTGATGCATTTGAGAAAATTGTAAAGCACGACGCATAAGATTGCTGTTTATATGCCCTCCGGTGCTTTGTCCGGAGGGCATTGTGTCTTCAAGGCAACAAAGATAGAAAGGTATGGTTTAATTATGCTAAAAAAGAACGGATTTATGCCATCAGACGGTCCCATACTCCTTGTGGTAATGGATGGAATCGGCATATCTGAGGCAACAGAAGGAAATGCGGTAAAAAATGCGTATACGCCTAATTTAGATAAGCTCATGAAAGAACAACCCAATATTTTACTGAAAGCCCACGGAACTGCTGTGGGGCTACCCAGTGATGATGATATGGGTAATTCTGAGGTAGGGCACAACGCAATCGGCGCCGGTCAGGTATATGCACAAGGAGCAAAGTTGGTTACCGAGGCAATAAAAACCGGAGAAATCTTTAAAGCCAAAGGATGGAGCGAAATCCGCTCAAACTGTATTTCAAAAAGCTCAACACTGCATCTTATAG
>CAYWXN010000172.1:0-4705 GCA_964462075.1 uncultured Ruminiclostridium sp.
ACTTTATATACGCATCTTTTGTCCAATGACCATACCGGCTCTGAAAACTGCCCCGGTTCAATATCTTTAGTTGCGTTCTGAAAATCATACACTCTGGCATCAATCATATCAATATGGTGTAACAGTTCCGCTTCCAAAAATAATGGTTTTTTAGGGCTCCCAAACTCAGCCTCATAATGGTGGCTTACGATCATATGTTTTAAAAGCAACATCGTTTCTTCCGAAGCTCCGACAATTTTACCCGCTCTGTCCAGTTCCTCGACTCCCATGATGATATGGCCTAGGAATTGCCCCTGTTTTGAATATTCGGCAATACCCAGTTCATTACTGGAAAGCTCGCCGATCTTGGCCAGATCGTGGAGTATGATCCCCGCAAAGACCAAGTCTGTATCGACCCCTTCATATACGCCGCATAATGCTTCCCCGCAGCGAAGCATCCGTACGATGTGATATAAAAGGCCGCTTCTGACTGCATGATGGAGACTTTTTGCCGCAGGATAGTATATGAGCTTGTCTTCTTTTTGATCGAGCATAGTCATTACTACAGAGCGAATTTCGGCCTTTTTGATCTTTGCCGCATAAAGATAGATCTCTTCAATCATTTTCTCGGGTAAAATCGGCGCGGCCGGAACAAAATTTGCTATAAGATTTTGATCCTCATCATCGGCAAGCTTGATCTTGTTAAGTGTCAATTGTAACGACTCTTTCCACATATCCACTCTGGCATTTACATAATAAAGCTTATTCGGAATCAAAGCCGTATAATCGGCCTCATTCGCATCCCACCACTTTGCCGGAATATTACCGGTATTATCGGTAAAAACAATATCCAAATAGTTTTTTTTATTGGATGAAAGCTTCAATTCTGCGTTTCTTAAGAGGTATATGCCATTAATACTCTCGCCGGCTTTTAAATCTGAAACTTTTATACCTTCAAATTTCATCTTTTGCCCCCTTAATGAGTAACTTTTTTAAACACTATAGATTCATTGTACACGAAAGTTGGAAAAGTGAAATGAAAAAAAACGAATTTTTAAAAATAATGCGAGGGCTTAACTCGCATTTTTATATATCCCAAATATCAACGATACGGTATTCCAGCCTTCTTAACAAGTCTACTTCTTTCGGTTTTGCCAGCATATCCCCGTTTTCATCAATTACAACTCTTATGACCGGGCGATTAGGAAAATTTTTATTATATTTCGCAACAAGTCCTTTTTCACCCGAATTGAGTTTGACAGCCGTACCGACAGGATAATTTGCAATATGACTGATGAAAGCATCGAGTACTATCTTGTCGAAATGCTTGTTGGAGAGTGAACACATGTAGTCAACGACCTCATGTGGCAGCATTTTTTTACGGTATATCCTATTGGTGCTCAAGGCATCATAGACGTCTGAAATCGCAACAATACGCGCAACCACGGGTATATCGTTATTTTTTAAATTATACGGATACCCGCTTCCATCTTTTCTTTCATGGTGGGATAATGCAATAATTTGTGCCGTATGGCTAATATCTTTTGAATTCTTCAATATTTCATAGCCATAAACTGTGTGCTTCTTGACCTCATCGAATTCATTAATGGTTAGATTGGTAGGCTTTTGAAGTATTCTGTCATCGATCATCACCTTGCCTATATCATGGAGAAGAGATCCTACACCCAATTCTCTTAAGGTCTCTCCCTTAATTCCCATTGCAATACCGGTTATCAAAGACAAAATACATACGTTAACACTGTGAGAAAAAGTATAATCATCAACAGAACGAATATCGGACAAATTCATTATTATGAAATCATTCTTAAGTAAATTTGATAATAAGCTATTTACCATTTCCATGATCTTTTTTCCATCCACCGATATTTTTAGGGAGGATGTAGTCATGATGGCTTTGATCTGGGCTTTTACATCGGTAACGATCTCTTCCTTGACGACCTCATCAACAGGAATACCTCTTGATAATTCGTCTTCAATATATATTTCTGTAATATTATAATGTTTTAATTGCTGAATTTTATCCTCTGTTATTTCAACACCTTCAGATAAGAGAACAATGCCATCCAATGATAGTATGGTACGTGCAACACGAGCCCCTTCTTTAACTCTATCCAGGCTTACTTTTCTCACTAAGATTTGCCCTCCGAAGTAATTAAGATGAATTAAGTCTTCAGTATAATATTGAAAACAATATTATGGTTACATAAAATATACCCTGTAGTTTACTGGCCTTTACAATTTTATCGGCTTTTTGGGAAAAAAGGTTTAGGCATTTTTATTCCAATAAAGGTTTGACAATCGACATAACATCATGCTTAAGGATACTAAGTTCCTTTTCTGAGCCTTCAAGTGAATCCGATGTTACACCATAGTAAATCTTTATTTTTGGTTCGGTACCTGACGGTCTTACGCAAAACCAAAATCCGGGGTTCATCGTATAATGAAGCACGTTAGATACAGGCAGGCTTATATCAGAATCAACATTTGTTCTGGCGTTTCTTTTTATTTGCTTTTTGTAATCGGAAATAACATAAATATCTTTATGGCCGACTTTTTTAATATCCATAGCTCTGAGCGATTCCATAGCATCATTTATCTTTTCAAGACCTTCTTTTCCCTTCAAAGTGAAGGAATCCACTCCCTCTCTTACATACCCGTACTTTTCAAAGAGCTCTGAAAGACCTTGGTAGAGATTCATTCCTCTTGATTTATACCAAGTGTAAACCTCTGCAACAAGCATAGATGCAACAACAGCATCCTTATCACGAGCATAGGTTCCCGAGAGATATCCATAGCTTTCTTCAAACCCAAATATAAATTTTTTCTTATTGGTATCATGCAATAATTTAATCTGCTCGCCGATAAATTTAAATCCTGTGAGGACATCTAGAATTTCTACCTTGTATTCCTCGGCAATTTTTCTGGCTAAATCACTTGATACAATTGTTTTAACCACAAATGCATTTTTAGGCAAATCATCGTTTTGCAGCTTCTGAGAGAGAATGTATTCTAATAACAAACAGCCGATCTGATTTCCTGTAAGTGTGATAAATTCTCCATGATTATCTTTTACTACCACTCCGACTCGGTCAGCGTCGGGATCTGTACCGATAATCAATTCTACATCCTCTTTTTCGGCCATTTGTATAGCTATATTAAAAACGGCTTTCTCCTCCGGGTTCGGGTATCTTACCGTAGAAAAGTCCGAATCCGGCAATTCTTGTTCCTTAACCACCAGAACATTATCAAAGCCTATTTCTTTCAACACTCTTCTCACCGGCTTATTTCCTGATCCATGGATAGGAGTATATATTATCTTTGTTTCTTTACCGTATTTTCTGCATAATTCCGGGTTGATTCCGGACTTTTTTACTGCATCTATATATGCATCATCAATTTCTTTCCCGATTATTTCTAACAGGCCTTGTTTCAAGGCTTCTTCTTTTTTCATGCAGCGAATTTTAGATATATCTTTAATAGACTCAACTTCCTTAATAACATCATCGGATTCTTTTGGAGGAAGCTGGCATCCATCACTGCCATACGCTTTAAACCCGTTGTATTCCTTTGGGTTATGACTGGCTGTAATTACAACTCCCGCAGCACAGCCCAAATACCTTACCGTAAATGACAGCTCCGGAGTTGGACGAAGCTCATCAAAAAGATACGCCTTAATATCGTTACATGCCATAACTAAAGCTGTTTCCAAAGCAAACTCATAAGAACAACGGCGGGAATCGTATGCTATAGCAACCTTCTTTTCACTTTTCTCTTGATTCTTAACAAAATTTGCAAGGCCTTGAGCTGCTTTGCGGACAGTATATTTATTCATTCGGTTGGTTCCTGCACCGATTATGCCGCGCATACCGCCTGTTCCGAACTCCAATTCCTTATAAAACCGGTCTTCAATTTCTTTTTCGTCATCTTTAATGGCTAAAAGCTCCGCTTTTGTTTCTTCATCATAATAAGAATTATCCAACCACTGTTTATATATTTCTCTGTAATCCATATAAAACCTCCAAACTTCGCTGAATGCTGAATACTATTATAATGCTCTTTTTGGTTCTACAATAAGCTTAATTGCAGTACGTTCTTCACCATCAACATTTATTTCCGAAAATGCCGGTATGCATACCAATTCTATACCAAGAGGAGCGAGAAAACCTCTGGCAATGGCAACCGCTTTTACTGCCTGGTTCAAAGCACCTGCACCTATGGATTGCACTTCCGCTACTCCCTTTTCTCTTACTACACCTGCAATTGCCCCTGCTACAGAATTGGGGTTTGATTTAGATGAAACCTTCAACAGACTCATTATGACAACCCTCCAAAAAACTTATATCTTTATTATATTGCTAATTCTTTTTATTTCAGTTGATTTGTTATTTTCTTCGTCTATAGTTATGATGACTGCGTTTATCTGAGCTTTCCCTTTTGCAGGCTCATGCTGAATAGGAAGACCCAGAGTAAATTTTTTTATAATAAGTTCTTTATCAACACCAATGACACCATCGGCAGGCCCGGTCATTCCTACATCAGATATATAAGCCGTTCCGTTTTCCAATATTTTTTCATCGGCGGTCTGTACGTGAGTATGAGTTCCCAATACACAGGAGACCCTCCCGTCAAGATAATACCCCATTGCTATTTTTTCACTGGTAGCCTCTGCATGAAAATCAATCAGTATATAATCGGCTTGTCCCTT
>CAYWXN010000173.1:0-4704 GCA_964462075.1 uncultured Ruminiclostridium sp.
CGGCTTATAAAGCTGAGCGCGCTAAACTAAAAGTAATAAAAGACCCAAAAGCCCTGTTTTTAAGCGAACGCAAGGTTCGAATAAGCCCCAAAACTGTTCAGTATCTAGTGAAAAAGTATATTAATGCTTCGGGTTTGGACCCCGATAAATACTCGCCGCATAAGCTTCGTCATACTGCTGCCACTTTAATGTATAAGCACGGAAATGTTGATATACGCGCTCTACAAGCCATTCTAGGCCATGAAAGCATCGCTACGACAGAGATTTATACACATATAGATGACGAGAAGCTTAGGGATGCTGTAAAAAGCAATCCCCTCTCCTCTATTTCGCCTAAAAACAAACAAGATAAAGATTCTTAAACAAACACGTTTTTAAATCATCGCAGACACGCCGCCTTAATTACGATTGCATACCAAATATTAATTATTTGCTAAAGAAAGCATAATATCCTCTATAAACCGAATATATGTCGGCTTTGCTGGCTATTTCAAACGGAGCATGCATGGAAAGTATGGGAACTCCAACGTCAATAACGTCAACTCCAAGATTGGCTATCATCATGGCGATAGTTCCTCCGCCCCCCTTATCAACTGCACCCAGCTCGGTTATATGCCATGGTATATTATTCTCATTAAAGAGCCTTCTGATTTCACCCAAATACTCTGCGCTGGCATCGCTTGCTCCTGATTTCCCTCTGGAGCCGCTATATTTCATTATCGCAATTCCTTTGCCTAAATATCCTGAATTCATCTTATCATGCGTTCCTTCATAATTGGGATCTAAGGCTGCATTTACATCGGCTGAAAGCATTTTTGATTTATTTAAGGAAGATCGAACAAGACGATCATTATATGCAGTTTCTGTAGTAAGAGCACAAAGATCTGCAATAAAGTTCTCCAGTGCTCGAGATTCGGCACCGGTATTACCGACGCTTCCTATTTCTTCTTTATCGGTAAGATAACAAATAGCAGTATACTCCGGGTTCTTAGTCTCAAGAATTGACACAAGCGCAGGATAAGCACAAATTCTGTCATCATGAGCATATGCGCCTACCATACTTCTGTCTATACCAACATCTCTTGCCTTAAAAGCAGGAACGACCTGAAGTTCGGATGATATAAAATCTTCTTCAACTATTCCGTATTTTTCGTTTAATAGATTGAGTATATTACTTTTAAAACGTTCTTTATTTTCTTTATCAGCTAAAGGCTCTGAGCCTAAGAGAATATTCATATCCTCTCCACGGAAAGCCTCTGTTAGCTTTTTATCCATTTGGTCCTTGGCCAAGTGAGGTAAAAGGTCTGTAATAGTAAATACCGGGTCTTTTTCATCTTCTCCAATGTTAATCTCAACGCTGGTTCCATCGGCTTTTACTATTATTCCGTGTAAAGCAAGCGGTATTGCAAGCCATTGATATTTCTTTATTCCGCCGTAATAATGGGTTTTAAAGAAAACCATATCTGTGGATTCATATAAAGGGTTTTGCTTGATATCAATTCGCGGTGCATCAACATGGGCACCTACAATTCTGGTACCTTCCTCCGGAGGTTTATTTCCTATTACCGCAAGAAGCATCAGTCTCTCTTTAAAGATACGGTACACTTTATCTCCTGGTTTTAACTTTACATTGTCTACTTCATCAAGATTTATAAAATTATTCTGTTTTGCTAAAATAACGCTTTCCTTTACAAATTCACGTTCGGTCTTTGCCTTATTCATAAAGGATTTGTAGCCCTCGCTAAAAGACAAAATGCTTCGTTTATTAAATTTTGGATTATCCCACACGTTTATGGCTTTATAATTAAGCTCTTTTGAGTCTTTAGCTGCTTTTTTATTTGCAGTATCAGAAAAAGAATATTGCGACTTTTTGGGGCGGCCGCGTCCTCTTTTTTCTGCCTGAATGGTTTTTGTGCCATTTTCTACAGAGTTCTTTCTTGGCCTGCCTCTTTGTCTTTTTTCACCGGATGATCCTACCATACAAATACTCCTTTCGGTGTACATTAATATAAATATTATATCACTGTTTTATATAATTAAATCCGAAATGACATACAAATATATATTAAATTATTAATAAATATAAAAGAAAAAGCCCTGGAAAGGGCTTTTGATGCAATGTACAATAATATTACAGAATAATGCAGATAAGTCCGCCGCTTCCTTCATTTATTATTTTCTGTAATGTCTCCTGGAGCTTTAGCTGAGCATCCTCAGGCATTTTATATAGCTTATTTTGTAAACCTTCTGTAATTAGCTCATGAAGAGATTTCCCAAAAATATTAGACTCCCATAACTTTTCTGGTTTACCTTCAAATTCTTTCAATAAGTAGTTCACCAATTCCTCGGATTGTTTTTCAGATCCGACCAAAGGAGCTATTTCGGTCTCTATATCTGCTCTTATCATATGTATGGAAGGAGCACTGGCTCTAAGTTTTATTCCAAAACGGGTTCCCTGTCTGACAATTTCCGGAGGCTCAAGTGTTAATTCTTCAAGCTTTGGAGTCACAACACCGTAACCCTTTGTTCTGACCTCTGCCAGAGCGTCTTCGACTTTGAGATACTCGCTTCTTATTCCGGAAAGATCTTTAAGTACAGTGAATAATCGCTGTTCACCGTCAATTTCAAGACCTGTTTCCTCTTTCACAATACGATAGAATAAACCGTCTGCAGGTTTTATGTCCATTGTTAATTCGCCTGTTCCCATACGGATATCATTCAGAGTAGCTTTGCTTAAAAATTCAAAGGAGTTGAGTCTGTTTGCAGCATCATAAGTCAATTGTAATGTGGTCCTATCCATAAAGGAATCATTTATGGCATTAAACATTTCTTTTCTCAGCCAATGTTCGCCATCAAGAGAAAGTATCCATTCGGGAAGATTAAAACAAATTTCACTTATTGGGAAGTCCATAAGAATACCGTTCATTACCTTATTAATAGACTGAACATTAAGATTTAAGCAATCTATAGGTATAACAGGTTTCGCATACCTATCACTTAAATTCTTGGCCAGTTCTTTTGTTTCTGCCGCATCAGGAACGGCACTGTTCAAAATTATTACAAAGGGTTTCCCGGAAGACTTGAGTTCCTTAATAACATTTTCTTCAGCGTCCTGATATTCAGCTCTGGAGAACTGTGTAAAAGAACCGTCGGCAGTAATCATTACTCCTATGGTTGAGTGTTCTTTAATAACCTTTCTGGTGCCGATTGCAGCAGCTTCTTCAAAAGGAATCTCATAATCGGACCACGGAGTTTTAACCATTCTCGGTACTTCATCCTCCATGTGTCCGACGGCACTCTTAACCATATAACCAACACAGTCAACTAATCTAACATTAAAATTAATATTATCTTCCATTGTGATAGCGACCGCTTCATTCGGGATGAATTTTGGCTCTGTAGTCATTATCATTCGTCCCGATGCGCTCTGTGGTGTTTCATCTATTGCCCTTCCTCTATCGTACGGATCCTTGATATTAGGCACCACAAGAGTTTCCATAAACTTTTTGATAAAGGTTGATTTGCCGGTTCTAACGGGTCCGACAACTCCTAAGTATATGTCTCCCTTTGTCCTTTCCGCAATATCATTATAAACGCTGTATAAACTCTCCACAGCCAATCCCCCTTCAGTATCTGTCGGTACATGCGATATGCATGACCCAAATGGTCAGTATAAGTATATTGTCCGTTTAGGGAAGATATTCAAAAAAGTTAATAAATTTTATTCCGAACAAAAAAAGTTATAATATATATATTTTTGAGCAGACTATTCTTAAACAATATTATAACGGAGGTGTTGGTTTAATATATGCAACAAAATAATCAACAAATGCAGCAAGGACAGGCTATGCTTACAAGCAAAAACCTGACTATTTTGGAAGACATGCTAAACTATGAATCACTAAACTATAAAAAGCTTGACATGTATTCTCAGAATTGTAATGACCCACAGTTGAAAGATGTATGCACAAAAGCCGCTCAACTTCATAAACAACATTTTAATATGCTGTTTAACTATTTAAATTCCCATAATAAACCTGCACAACAACAATAAGGAGGTAGAAAAATGCAACAAACAATGAATTTGACCGAGCAGGAAATAATGAATGATGCTTTGAGCAGCGAAAAACAAATAATAAGTGCTTACGGAACCTTTCTGGCAGAATCAACCTGTGAAAATTTGCGTTCTGAAATGGCTAAAATTATTAATGATAAGCAACAAATACAATTCGAGATTTTTGATACCATGAAGCAAAAAGGTTGGTACAATGTTAAGAATGCTAATTTAAATGATGTACAGACAGCATCCCAGAAATTTCAAACCATGCAGCAGAATATGCAACAATAACAATATAAGCCGGCAACAAAGCCGGCTATACTTTTTATAAAAAATATATAATAATTGCTAAATATTATTATTTGTGATTTTCAAATTGAAGTCTGGTTTTATCAGCACGATATTTTGTTATTATATATTCTACCGGTTGTCCGCTCTTTGAATAAAGGATATTGTTGATACGAATAAGCGGCTGTCCGGGTTGTAGCCGCAAATAAACAGCTTCTCTCTGGTCAGTATTTATAACATCCAGCATACTTTTGGTGCTGCTGGGTATCAAAGGATATTTACCTCTCAGTACATCCTTATTAGACTGAATATCCTCACAAATTTCAGGAAATAAAGCCAGTGGAATATATGATACGCTT
>CAYWXN010000174.1:0-4702 GCA_964462075.1 uncultured Ruminiclostridium sp.
TGTGTAATGCACTTGCTCCCAAGTTTGAGCAGTGGAGCTTATTTTCAGGAAGACCGTCTAATGCCCGAACAATATCTTCTTCTGTAATATTCAACGCTTCCTTTAAGGTTTTACCCTTTGCTAAAACCGATGTCATGCTGGAGGTTGCTATTGAAGCACAACAGCCAAACACAAGATAGCTGATTTCCTCTATGCGATTTTCTTTTACCTTTAAATAAACAGTCAAACAATCCCCGCAATAAGGATCCCCATAGCTTCCTTCAGCATCTGCATCCGGCATACTATGAGCGTTTTGAGGGCACATAAAATGTTCAATTACTTTTTCTGAATATATAATCAACCACCTCGATTCTCATCATCTGTAAAGCATCTACCACGCCTATGCCTATGACAGCCGCGACCGCAACCATTACCCAAGCCATCACAGAGTCGGTATTCACCACCCTCAATCGACAGTACCTTTCCGTTAACTAATGATTGAGCCAGCTTTTTTCTGGCCTCGATATAAATACCTTGAACTGTACTACGAGCCACATTCATCTGCGTGGCGCACTCTTCTTGAGTAAAGCCCTCCAAATCGATAAGCCTTATGGTTTCATACTCGTCGACAGTCATATTTACATGATTTTTTGCATCTGCAGGTAAATCAAGAGGCCCAAATCTATTACTTTCAGGCAAACAGCAAACTTTTCTCCACTTCATCGGTCTCGCCATAATTCATCACCTCCATCCTAATCAGAAATAACCAGAGCGTCCTCCGGTTATCCCTGATCCCCGTTATAGGTTCTCTAATTGCTTATCAATAACTTCGAGTCGATCTTGAAAGATGTTTTTCTGTTCATTGAGTAGCTCTTTTTGTGTTTTAGGAGACGTTTCATCGATCGAAAAACTTCTACCAAAGCCGCGCCTGCAAGCAAGTCCACGACCGAAGCCCATTCCGCGACCTGAGCCATACCCGACTGCATCGGCTCCAGTGCAAACGCCTAAACCTCTTCCAGTCATTGATCCAGTGCCCATTGGGCCGGTTCCATCTCTTCTTGGCATGCTATTCACCCCCTTAAGGTTATTGGCATATGTCATATATTATTATACCCCATTAATGGCATATGTCAATAACCATTCCTTGTTTTTTGCAAAAAAATAACCGGCAAACCCAGTTAAATGCTAAACTCCCTTTTTGAATTTTCATCAGTGGTCCATATGATTGCAAAGAAGAATTAGAAAAGCAAGTTCAAGAGCATTTCAGCCACTTGAAAGTAATAACAGTGCTATCCGAGGAGGATATTGCATTTATCAAGGAGAGTCTCGAATAAGCTATCTCAAACAAAAAGATCTCGTTACTATACCCACACTGGGCATGGTAATGAGGTCTATTTTTTATTCTTTGTTTTCACCTTCAGTTGCTTTCTTACGAGCATAGCTGGCTCGTCTATTTCTACGATTACGCTCAGCTTGGCAATCCCAACTGTTACAACATAGTTGACGGCCCGAATGACGAACATAATATTTCCCATAAGCAAGGCAGGATAGTATCGAGCCTTGCGAATACATATAATCCGGATTGTCATCAATCGGCGGTGCAACATCGGCCACTATTCTGAAAAAGTTTACCAACAAATATCAAAGACAGACTGAAGTGTTATTTCACGGCTCTGATACTCGCTTCATCGCCATTAACAACAATGTGGACAGCGCTAATCAGCAGGACAGCGATTTTACACCGTTCCTAAATATCATTGGTAAGGAAGTACACAGACATAAAGGAACTCATAGCAGAGATTATCCGGGAGTTTGCTAAAAAAATCTTTGTTTACAAAGCAGAGCGCATTGATGCAGGCGTGTCCAGCGTATCAAAATCGTTTATAACTGCATTGGCGAATTTGACCCGCCGATTTCTACATCCACCACAGAACGAGAAAAATCTGCATAGCCGGTAACACATACCATACTATGCCGATATTTTTCTAGGATTAAAAATCCCTAAGACGCACCTTCCAAATGGACAGTGCACTAAAAAACTAAAAATCAAAGCCGATTACAGCCTTTAGTACTTAACTTAAAATCATGCCTTAGTTACAATCTTCACCGATCCGCTTGCTCCTATTGTAGTACCTCCTGCCTTAATTACAGAAACTGCCGATTTGTAATCCTTTATTCCGCCATCAGCCTTTATGCCCATCTCCTGACCCACAATCTGACGGAAAAAAGCCATGTCCTCGGCATTCACTCCTATAGGTCTTGTTGTAGCGGCAATTTTCAAGAAATCTGCTCCCGCCAGTTTTGCCGTTGTCGCCACTTTTATTTGCTCTTCTTCATTCAAAGCCCCCAGATCGACAACAACCTTTAATAATGCTTTCCCTTTCACCACAGCCACAATTTCATCGAGCTCTGCCTTAATGCTTTTGTATTCCCCTGCTTTTACCATTCCGATGTTAACCGGCAAATCAATCTCAGTAGCACCATTTTTTATAGAATCAAGGGCTTCCGCAACCTTAATGGCTGTTGAACCGATACCCATTGGGAACCCAACCGCTGTCGAAACCCTTACTCCGGTGTCTTTTAACAGCTGCGCGGCCATCTTAACAAAACAAGGGGCAAGAGCTACATTCCTGAACCCGTATTGTACCGCTTCCTCACAGAATTGTTTGACCATCGCGGGTGTAGCGTCCGGTCTGATCATAGAATGTTCCATTTTAGATGCGAGGTCTTTGTCATATTTTTTTGAAAACTCTTGTATAACCTCTTTTGCTGCTCTTTGAATTACACTAATATCCATTTTAACCCTCTCCTTTTTTTATTCAACATTATCATAAACATAAAAATAGTCTCCGTTTTCCTTGGTAACAAAATCAAATCCATTATCTATAAGTGCCGGAAGAGGAGGTTTTCCCGACTTCTTCCAATCGCTTACAGGATCAACAAGGCCATTGGCTTCCACAAACAGGCTCAATAGCGACCAATAACCCTGATTGACCGCATTAGGTTGTATGACAGCAAAAATGGTCCCGTCTTTCAGCATATCAATAACAGGAGGGTCCGCATCGTAGCAGAATACCTTTACAGGCTTACCTGACTCTTTTACTCCGGCACCGGCTCCTCTTCCTTCAATTCCCGCAACACAGTAAATAAATGAGAGATTAGGGTGTTCTTCGATCATATCAAGTGCGATCTTCGCCGCCTTGGATTCATCACCGTCGGCAGCGCCTCTGGCAACGACCTTTATTCCGGGATACCTCTTTGTTATTCTGTCAATAAATGAATTGACCCTTATTATGTGATTGGATTGTGAAGGTCTCTCAATAATACCTATCTCGCCCGAACCTCCGAGTTCTTTAGCAATAAAATCCGCGGCAGCCGTAGCTTCTTTTACATTATCCGAAGTAATAATGGTCGATCTTTTGCTCTCCGGCGAATCAGCAGCGAAACACACAACTTTTATTCCCGCTTCTACCGCCCTGTTTATTGGCTCTTTAAAAACCTCGGCACTTATTGGGTGAAGAGCTATACCTTTGGGTTTTTTTGCGACGATTTGTTCAAAGAGACGCAATTGGGCATTGGCATCATACTCTTCACAGCCTTCAAATATAGTGCGCACTCCAAGTTGATCCCCAGCGGCTTTGAACCCTTTATAGACTCCCTTCCAGTAATCGGCATCTTTTCTGAAAACACAAATGAAATATGAATCATTCATCGAGCCTGCAAAACTCTCGCCGTTTTCCGAAGAGCTTTCTGCAGGGATCGGTGTGCCGGAATTAGGGTCCAGAAAAGGATTCTCCTGTTTCTTAATGGAAGGAAGATATCCTGCCTGAGACAGATTTAATAATATCGACAGGATAAGTAATATATAAACTGAACCGGTTGCAATTTTTAACCATCTACTCAAATTAACATCCCTCCGTAAGTTGAAAAGCTGATTTTTGCTTAGGAATTTTTATCTTGACCTCTGTTCCCTGGCCCGAAATACTCTTTATTTCTACAACATTCGTTCCATACTTGATCTCAAGTCTTCTTACAACATTGGCAACCCCTGTACCACACAAATTATTTTGTCCGCTTTCGTCATATTCGGAGAGGCACAAGAGTTTCTCTTTTTCCATACCAACCCCATTATCAACTATCAATATCAAAATGCTATCGTTATAGTCCTGAATTTTCACCTCAAGGAGGCCATCATCTTCCTTTGGCTCCAGACCGTGAATTATTGCATTTTCTACAAAAGGTTGAAGGATCATACTGGGTACAATAAAGTCCATCACTGCCTCATCAAAATACAGTTCAAACTTGATTCTGTTTCCAAAACGCTCCTTTTGTATGTGCAAATAATCTTCAATTATCTTGCATTCTTCCTTGAGTGTTACATTTTCATTTATCTTTTTAACATTGTATTTCAGCATATCTGAAACACACTCTATCATTTCCTTGGTTCTATCGGCATTCTCTATGGTTGCCAGTGCTGCTATCGAATTCATTGTGTTGTATAGAAAATGGGGATTTATCTGTGACTGCAGGAACATAAGTTCAGATTGATTCAAAAGATTTCGCATTTCCAAATTTTTGATCTGCTGTTCTTTAAGTTCCTTTTCTATATCTGCCTTCGCTTTTATTTCCTCTATCTGATCATTAATTTTTGAAATCATAAAATTAAATGATTCAATGAGTATGTTTATTTCATCATTAGTCCTCATATCAATACGGTCAGTAT